>JAYWDL010000035.1:0-2695 GCA_043779865.1 Polaromonas sp. | reverse complement strand
ACAGGTCGCCATACGGGTCGTCTTCAACGATCAGCGTGTTGTATTTAACGGCCAGCTCAAGCACTTTTTTGCGGCGCTCCAAGCTTAGCAAGGCGCCGCTGGGGTTACCGAAGGTGGGGATGAGGTAGACAAACTTGGGCTGGTGCTCGGCGATGAGTTTTTCAAGCTCGTCAGTCTTTACGCCATGGGCATCAATAGGCGCGCTGATGAGTTCTGCGCCGTACAACCTGAAGCACTGGATGGTGGCCAAAAAGGTTGGACCTTCCACAATGACTTTGTCGCCGGGCGAGATCATGGTTTTGCCGAGAAGGTCAAGCGCCTGCTGGCTGCCGGTGGTGACGATCAGCTCGTCGGCTGCCACCGTGGCGCCCTTGCTGGCCATGAAGGTGCTGAGCTGCTCGCGCAGAGGCTGGTAGCCCTCGGTGGCGCCGTACTGCAGCGCGGCACCAGGGTCTTCAGCCAGCGCCGTGTTGACAGCCTCTTTGATGCCGGCCACGTCGAACATGGCGCTGTCGGGAAAGCCGCCAGCAAAGCTGATGATGCCGGGCTTGCCCAGCAGCTTGAAGAGTTCGCGAATGGCGGAGGTTTCAACCTTATCGAGGCGTTCGGCAAAGTTCAATGGCGCAGGCTGGGGCATGGGAGAATTGATTGATGAAGAAGGAAAACATCGAGCCGTTCTTTGCCACTTTGAAGGCGGCGAATCCCCAGCCCGTTACCGAGTTGGAGTATACGAGCGTGTTCGAATTGCTGACCGCCGTACTCCTGTCGGCGCAGGCCACTGACGTGAGCGTGAACAAGGCCACACGCAGGCTATTTCCGGTCGCCCACACGCCGCAGGCGATGCTGGATTTGGGGCTGGAGCGGCTGGAGACGTACATCAAGAGCATTGGCCTGTACCACAGCAAGGCCAAAAACCTGCTGACCACCTGCGCGATCCTGATCGAGCAGCATGGCGGCAAAGTGCCGCGCACCCGTGACGCGCTCCAGACGCTGCCCGGCGTGGGCCGAAAAACCGCCAATGTAGTGCTCAACTCGGCCTTTGGCGAGCCCGCCATGGCGGTGGACACGCACATCTTTCGCGTCAGCAACCGCACCGGGCTGGCGCCGGGTAAAAATCCGCTGGAAGTCGAGCTGAAACTGCTCAAGCGCATACCGCCCGAGTACCTGGTGGATGCGCACCACTGGCTGATCCTGCATGGCCGTTATGTATGCATTGCGCGCAAGCCGCTGTGCTGGCAATGCGCGGTGGCGCCCTGCTGCGACTACAAGCCGAAGACGCCACCACCAACCGCCTGAACGGCGGGACTCGATCCGTTTGCTCCGTTTGCTACGTTTAATCCGGTTACCGGACAAAAGTCCCGTCAGCGCGAATCATCGTCAGGTTGACAAAGTGCGAGCCGAGGTTGCTCTGCTTGCTGTACGTGAGCGCAAAACCGCCGAGATCTTCATTTGTGAAAGACTCCAGGGTGCTAATGACCTTGGCGCGCGTGACGGGTGCGCTCATCTTCTGCAAGGCACGAACAACCAGCTTGGCATTCAAAAAGCCTTCCATGCTGTTGTAGCTGAATTTTTTATCGGAAGTTGCGGAAATGATGGTCTGGTACTCACGCACCACCGTATTACCCAACTGTGTAAACGGGTAAGGCACGACCTGGACCGCAATGACGCCGGCGGCCAACTCCTTAAGTTCTGCATGCAGCCCGGAAGACACGCTCAGCACAAAAAACTGGGGTCTCACACCCTTGAGGCGTACTCCCTTGATAAATGCCGCATTCGGCTTGGCCTGTCCAATCAGCAACACAGCTTGCGGCGTGGCCGCGGCAATGACATCAATGGCTTTGGCCACATCGGCCGTCCCGCGCGGCACTGGAGCCACGGCAGTCGGTGCCGCATTCCTTTTTTGCAAGGAGAGCTTCACCGCTTCCAGTCCTTCCTTGCCGAAAGCATCGTCCTGGTAAAGCACTGCGATTTTCCTCATGCCGACGGTCCATGCATGGTTGACAGCTGCCTCGATTTCGTCGGTCGTGCTCGCGCGGACATGGAAAAGATACGGCACAAAAGGATCGCGCAGCGATTTGGCGCCGCTGGTGTTACCGATCTGGGCAATGCCGGCGGCCTGAACAATCGGCACGATTTTCAACATATTGGCCGTGCCGCGAAAGCCCACCAAAGCGACCGCGTTGTGCGTCTCTATCAGCGCCTTGGTGTTTTCAGCCGTCTTGTCGGGGTTGAAACCATCGTCAAGGCTGACGAGCTTGATCTTTTCGCCGCGAATGCCGCCCTTCTTGTTGAGGTCGTCGAAGTAAGCATTCATGCCGCGAACATAGTCGGTCGTGAGGGCGGAAGAGTTGCCAGAAAAATCCCCCGAATGCCCGAGCACGATGTCCGCCGATGCGGCTGAACTGGCTGCGCAAAGAAATAACCCAGCCAATAAATTGCCGATGCGTGACAAATCAGAAACTCTCATGACCATGCTCCTGTTACACAAAGAAGCACTTATTATAATAAACAAACTTCCGTCCATCCTCAGGCCAGCCAAGTCCCGCCTCAAACTGGCTATTCGCCTTCCCAGAAGGGCGGCCTCCGTTCCACGAACGCATCCACGCCTTCACGGAAATCATTGCTTCCGTAACAGCGGCGAATCAGGTCTTCATCCGCCGGTAAGCCCTGAGACACCAGGCGGCGCAAGCCTTCC
>JAYWDL010000034.1:0-2697 GCA_043779865.1 Polaromonas sp. | reverse complement strand
GGCGCGCCCATCATGATTGCCGCTGAAAAGGCCGGCAAAACGCCGCAGCAGTTTGTGGCCGACATTGCGGCCGGCCGCAAGCCGTATCTGGATGGTTTTCACATCAGCTTTGACAACTGGAGTTCCACCGACTCGCCGGAAAACCACGACCTGGCGCAGCAGATCTACCTTGACCTGAAAAAGGCGGATTTGATTGAGACGAGAACCATAGAGCAGTTCTTCGACCCCGAGAAGAACATGTTCCTGCCTGATCGCTACATCAAGGGCCAGTGCCCCAAGTGCGGCGCAAAAGACCAGTACGGCGACAACTGCGAGGTTTGCGGCGCGGTTTATGCGCCCACCGATCTCGTCAGTCCGTATTCGGCGTTGTCGGGCGCCACCCCCGTGCTCAAAAACTCGGAACACTTCTTTTTCAAACTGTCTGATCCGCGCTGCGTCGAGTTTTTGCAGGCGTGGACGCAGGACGGAAAACTGCAACCCGAGGTGGCCAACAAGGTCAAGGAATGGTTTTCGGTGCGTACCAACGCCGACGGCACGACCAGCGAAGGCCTGGGCGACTGGGATATTTCACGCGATGCGCCTTACTTCGGCATCGAGATTCCCGATGCACCCGGCAAGTATTTTTATGTCTGGCTCGATGCACCGGTGGGTTACCTGGCGTCACTGAAAAACCTGCTCGATAGGCGCTGCATCGAGGCCGGCGAAGACGGCCTTTCGTACACCGAATACATGGCCGACCCGGCGCTGGAGCAGTACCACTTCATCGGCAAGGACATCGTCACCTTCCACACGCTGTTCTGGCCCGCCATGCTGCATTTCAGCGGTCGCAAAACGCCCGACAACATCTTTGTGCACGGCTTTTTGACGGTGAACAACGGCGAAAAAATGAGCAAAAGCCGCGGCACCGGCCTGGATCCGCTCAAGTACCTGAGCCTGGGGATGAACCCGGAATGGCTGCGGTATTACCTGGCGGCGAAGCTCAATGCGAAGAATGAAGATATTGACTTCAATGCCAGTGATTTCATGGCGCGGGTGAATAGTGATTTGATTGGCAAGTACATCAATATTGCGAGTCGGGCGGCGGGGTTTATCAGCAAGCGGTTTGACGGAAAGCTCGGCGGGGTTTCTGCCGACGGTGCAGTACTTCTCACCACATTACGCAATGCGGCCCCTCATATCGGCGCGCTATATGACCAAAGGGAGTTTTCACGCGCGCTTCGGGAAGTCATGAACTTGGCTGATCGCATAAACGAATATGTCGACACCAACAAGCCATGGGAACTGGCGAAACAGGCAGGGATGGACGCATCACTGCAAGGGGTTTGCTCAGTTTGCATCGAAGCTTTTCGGTTGCTGACACTTTATTTGAAGCCAGTGTTGCCACAACTCGCGACTCAGGTTGAAACCTTCCTAAAAGTGCAGCCTCTGACTTGGGCAGATGCTGGCTTGCCTCTAACCACTCAACACCAAATCGGCGACTATCAACACCTTATGCAACGCGTCGATCCCAAGCATCTTGAAGCACTGTTTGAGTCTCCAGCCCAAGCAGAACCTGCGCAAGCAGCTATTAAAACAATAGCAAATTCGGAATCGCCCTCACCCCAACCCTCTCCCAGCGGGAGAGGGAGCGAAGCGGGAGAACCGGCAACGCCAGGTGGCGAAGCCATCGCCCCCACCATCACCATCGACGACTTCGCCAAAATTGACCTGCGCATCGCCAAAATCGTCAATTGCGAAGCCGTCGAAGGCTCGACCAAGCTGCTGCGCCTGACGCTCGATGTGGGCGAGGGCAAACACCGCCATGTGTTGAGCGGCATTGCCAGCGCCTACAAACCCGAAGACCTGATCGGCAAACACACCGTCATGGTGGCCAACCTGGCGCCACGCAAGATGAAGTTCGGCATCAGCGAAGGCATGGTCCTTGCTGCAAGCCATGGTGACGAGAAAGCGCAGCCTGGCATTTATGTACTGGAGCCCTGGCCCGGCGCGGTGCCAGGGATGCGCGTCCGCTAGAAAAAACCCATGCACCTGCCCGCCTACCTCGCACCTTTTCAGCCCCGCATGCGGGCAGCGATGGCAGGTTATTCGCGTGAGCGGTTTTTCAAGGACGTTGGCGCTGGTTTTACGGTCGGCATCGTCGCGTTGCCGCTGGCGATGGCCTTTGCGATTGCCTCGGGCCTCAAGCCGGAAGCCGGCATCTGGACGGCCATCATTGCCGGCAGCCTGATTTCCGCGCTGGGCGGTTCGGCGGTGCAAATCGGCGGGCCGGCAGGCGCCTTCATCGTCATCGTTTATGGCATCGTTGAGCGCTACGGCCTGGCCAACCTGCTGATATCCACCACCTGCGCCGGTGTGCTGCTGTTTCTGCTCGGCTTCTTCAAGCTGGGTACGCTGGTGCGCTACGTGCCAGTCAGCATTGTGGTGGGTTTTACCAATGGTATTGCGGTGCTGATCGCGTTGTCGCAGATCAAGGATGTGCTGGGTCTCAACATCGCAAAAATGCCAGCTGATTTTTTCTCGCAGCTCAAGGTGATCGGACCGGCCATTGGCTGGACGCTGGAAGGCATCAACGGGTTTTCCGTGGCGCTGGGGCTGGCTGCGCTAGTGGGACTATTCGTCTGGCCCCACCTCTTTAACCTGCACAACCGCCTGGCCAACGGATTCGCGATGCACCTGCTGAAAATGATGCAGGCCGTC
>JAYWDL010000033.1:0-2699 GCA_043779865.1 Polaromonas sp. | reverse complement strand
GCATGAACGACGAGGTGAACAAGGCCCTCAAGAACCCCGAGATTGCCAAAAAACTCAGCGCTCAGGGTATTGACATCGTCGGCGGCTCATCGGAATCGGCGCGCGTCTTCATCGACAAACAGATCGACACCTGGGCCAAGGTGGTGAAAGACAACGGCATCAAGGCTGATTGATCAGGGCCTATGCTGAACAAGTGCCGTTAAAAGCACTCTGCAGGACCCCGCCAACGGGCACAGCAAGCCGGTCAGCGAGTTTCTTCAGTTTCCGGGCTGACGCCCAGCGCCACCAGAAAACGCGCCACCATGTTGTAAGTGGCAATGGCGCTGGTCAGCTCGACCAGTTCGGTGGTGTCAAAGTGCTGGCGCAGCGCCGCGAAAACCTCATCGCTGACCTTGACGTCCAGCGTCATCTGCGCTGCGTATTGAATCACCAGCTGCTCGACCGCGCCCAGCGCCGGATGCGCCGTCGCTTCGCGCGGATTGCCTTTGACCAATGCATTCAGGGCATCAAGTTCGGCCTGGACGCCGCCAGCAGCGAGGAAATCCGGCGCGTGATGGTTGTACTCGTAGGCAGCGCCCGTCAGCAGCGCCACTGTGCAAATGCCCAGCTCGCGCAGCTTGCGGCTGGTCGGCAGGCCGGAGCGCACCGCGCCAAGGTAAACATTCCAGGCGCGCGCCAGCGGCTCGCTCCACAGCAGTGCCTTGTCGAGATTAATCAAGGTGCCGCCCCGGCGCGCCAGAATGGCGTCCACCAGCTCCTGGGGTTGCGGTTTGAGGGCGGGGCTCCAGTCAGGAATGCGCATGGTGTCTTTCGGAACGGGTGATTGATGAAAAAAGGGGGTGCGGATCTGCAATGAAACCCTGAGCGGATAATGCCACGATGCGAATCCGATTTACCAAAATGCAGGGTGCGGGCAACGATTTCGTCATGCTCGACGAGACGCGCGCGCTGCTGGGCCTGACGACCGGGCAGTACCGTTTTCTGGCCGACCGCCACTTTGGCGTTGGCGCTGACCAGATTCTTTCGGTGCGGCCTTCGCCGTTGGAAGGCATCGACTTTGAATATGTCATCCACAACGCCGACGGCGGCGAAGTCGAGCAGTGCGGCAACGGCGCACGCTGCTTCGTGCGCTTTGTGCGCGAGCAGGGCCTTACCGCCAAAGATGCTGTCAGGGTCAAAACCCTGGGCGGCGTGATCGAGCCGCGCATGCAGGCCGATGGCCGGGTGAGGGTAGACATGGGCGCGCCGGTGTTTGAGCTGGACCGCATTCCCTTTGATGCGACGGGCTTGACGCCGCAAACCGCCGGTTCATGGCAAAAATGGCCTCTTGCGCTTGAAGGACGGGCGCAGGAAGCTCCTGTTTTGATAGCAGTCGTGTCGCTGGGCAATCCCCATGCGGTGCAGCTGGTCGATGATGTCGATACCGCACAGGTAGCTGAAACCGGTCCGCTGATCGAGCGCCATGCGCGCTTTCCGAATCGCGTGAACGCCGGCTTCATGCAGGTCGTGTCAACCCGTCAGATCCGCCTGCGGGTGTACGAGCGCGGCGCCGGCGAAACGCTGGCCTGCGGCACGGGCGCTTGTGCGGCGGTGGTCGCGGGTATCCGGCTGGGCCTGCTGGATACGCGGGTTGATGTGCTGACGCGCGGCGGCCAGCTCACGATTGAATGGACAGGCGAGTTGAACGCGCCAGTCATGATGACGGGTCCGGCCACCACGGTGTTTGAAGCCGAGATCGAAATTCCCGACGCGCTGTGACCCGTCGGGTGCAGGCCGTGCATTAGCGCTTAAAAAAAACTGGTGACAATTGCCGTCATGAATCCCACCGAACACCCCATCACAGAAGACGACATCGCCAACTTTCTGGCCAATACGCCGGACTTCTTTGAGCGCCATGCGGAATTGCTGGCTGCCGTGCAACTTTCCAGCGGCCACGGCAATCGCGCCATCAGCCTGCAGGAGCGTCAGGCCGGCATGCTGCGCGAGAAGATCAAGTCGCTGGAAACGCGGGTGGTCGAGATGATCCGCCACGCGCAGGACAACATCGTGATCACCAGCAAGATGCAGGGCTGGACCCGCAAGCTGCTGCAGACCGCGCAAGCGTGCGATATTCCCCACGCCATCGTGCAGGGGCTTACCAGCGAGTTCCAGATTCCGCAGGCCGCCATCAAGGTCTGGGGCGTGAGCAGCATTTATGCCGGCGAGCCGTTTGCGATCGGCCCTGGCAGCGATGTGCAGACCTTTGCGGCTTCACTGACCCTGCCTTATTGCGGTGTCAATGCGGCGTTTGAAGCGGCCGGCTGGCTGCCCGAGCCGGCGCTGGTCCTGTCGCTGGCGCTGATTCCGCTGCGCACTGCGGCTGATGCGCCCGTCCTGGGCCTGCTGGTGCTGGCGTCGCCCGATGCACAGCGCTTTCACGGCGGCATGGGCACCGAATTCCTTGAACGCCTGGGCGAACTGGCCGCCGCAGCGCTGTCGCGTCTACGCGAGCCGGCCACCGTTCAGGCAGCCTGAACGCGCACCATGACGCTGTTATCGACTCCGGCAGAGGCCGCTCTGGACAGGCATCCGCTGGTGCAGCGCTACCTGGAATACGTCAGGGTTGAAAAGCGGCTTGCCCAGCGTACCGTGGAGCTGTACACGGCGGACCTGCAAAAGCTGCAGGCCCATGCGCACAAGGCCGATGTGGCGCTGACGCA
>JAYWDL010000032.1:0-7870 GCA_043779865.1 Polaromonas sp. | reverse complement strand
AAACACCCTTAAATAACGGGCGCCAGCAGCTATCAAATCAGTAGCAGCCTGCGGAAGTGATGGTGTACACATCTCCAGATAGGCGCAGCAGACCGGTGTATCGGGCTGGCGCGCACGGATCTGCACGGCCACGGCTTCTATCGGAACTCGCCACTGAGGGTCACGCGAGCCATGGGCAAACAGGACAATGCCGCGGGGTGTCATAGCTGAAAGGGTCATGCTGAGCAGGCCAAAGTTGTTATAGGGTCATGTCGAGGCAATTTACTGATGGCTAGTGCCTGAGCACCAGCCAGCCAAACGCGCCCAGCGAAACTGCCATGTACAGCAATCCCGGCGTCGCCGCTGCCAGCCAGGGCTGCCAGTTACGCAGATTGCCAATGTAGCCAAAGACGTTGTTGAGCAGGAAAAAGCTGATGCCGATCATGACGCCGGCAAACACATAGCCGGCAATGCCGCCAGAGCGGAAATGAAGGTAGGCAAAAGGCAGGGCCAGCATCACCATCACGAGACAGCTGAGCGGATAGAAAACCTTTTTCCAGAATTCGATTTCATAACGCTGGGCGGTCTGGTTATTGGCGTCCAGATGGCGGATGTAGTTGAAAAGGTCGATGGTAGCCATGCGATCAGGCTTGAGCAGCGCCACTGACACCATCTCTGCGCTGATTTCCGTCGGCCATCTAAAACTTTCTACCGTAGTCCGGCTAACCCTGGCTTGTTGCCGGGCCGGACTGGTGCTGTCCGCGCCAGCTGGCACTTCAAATTCTGCCCGCGTGGCTTGCTGGAGCAGCCATTCTGCATTGGGGGTAAACACTCCCACGGGTGCATCGGTGGTCGAAACGATCAGCCCCTTGCTGTTGAATTCGAAAATCTGCACGCCGCGCATTTCATTGTCAGGCGACAGCTCTTTCACGTTCACGACGAAGCTGCTGGACGCCTGCTTTTCTTTCAGCCAGGCACCCGTCTGGCCGATAGTGATTTTGTTTTGGTAGCGTGCCTTGATCAGTTGCGCGGCCCGTTCGCTGACAGGGGCCACGTAATCTCCCACTGCAAAGCTGAGCACCACAAAAAAGGCACCCAGCGCCAGCAACAGCCTGAGCGCGCGCCAGGGCCCCAGTCCGCTGGTGCGCAAAATGGTGTACTCCGAACTCTGGGCCAGGCGCGCCATGACAAAAATGGTGCCAATCAGCACCGAAATCGGCAGCAGTTCATACAGGTGATTGGGAATCAGCAGCGTCACATAAAGCAGCGCATGCCTGATATGGTAAATGTTGTCAGTGGTGCTCGGGCCGTTGTTTCTGCCAAGGTACTGCAGTTCATCGACCAGGTCAAAAAAGAAAAACAGTGCCAGAAAGCCCAGCGCGACCAGTGCAATGGAAGTCAGCACTTCACCGTAAATCAGGCGGCGTATGGTTTTCATGACTGCTCGCTCCCGCTGCTGCGCACCTCAAGCGGCGCGCGCTGCGGTCGTTGCCTGAGCCGCAAAGTCCAGCGGGTATGCCGCTTGGCCAGCCATGCCAGCCCGAGCAGCAAGACACCGCCATGCAAGGCCAGCAGCAGGCTGCTGAAACCGATCAGGCCGACAAAAATCCAGCTTTGTCCCAGGTTGACCAGGTTGTTGTAGACCACAAAGGTAAGCACCACAAAAATCATGTTGCCGCTGCGTCCGCCACGCGGATTCACGCTGGCCAGCGCAAGCGCCAGAATCACAAAGTTGATGGCCGCCAGTGCCAGCCCCAGCCGCCATGCGAGTTCGCCGAGGTTCCTGAGCGTAGGGTCCTTGATCAGGGCGCGTGTGGTCAGCAGTTTGGCCTCCGGAAAGCTCTCGCCAAGCAGGCCCGAGTCACCCGTCTTGACGCCGTATTCTTCAAATTCGCTGATTTTGAGCGCCGATTGCCCGATCACGTTTTCAAGCCGCTGTCCGTTTGAAAGCATCAGGAACTGCGTGTCGTCCTTGTTCTCGATACGGCCTGAACGCGCCGTGGTGATGGAACTCTTGCCTTTTTCGGTTGCGGCAATGAAAACATTGTTGCTGGTTTGATCACCACCTACGTCGCGGTCGATGAAAAACACGCGGTTGCCGCTGGACGATTCCTGAAACTGGCCAGGTGCAATGCGGTCCAGGTCACCGCGTTGCTGGTAGCGGCTTTCCATGTCTTTGGTCTGCTGGTTGGTCCATGGCCATACAAACAGAGCCATCAGCGCAATCACCAGCAGCACAGGCCAGGCAAAGCGAAACAGCGGGCGCAAAAAACCTGCCAGCCCCCGACCGCTGGTGAACCAGACCACCATTTCACTGTCGCGGTACATGCGGGACAGGGTGCTGACCATGGCAATGAAGAGCGAAAGCGTCAGGATGGTCGGCAGGCGCCCCAATGCGGAGTAGGCCATGAAAAGCATCACATCCTGCGGGTTGATGGACCCGCGCGAGGCCTGGCCCAAAGTGCGAATCAATACGATGGTCATCACGATGGTGACCAGCACCACCAGGGTAGCGCCGAAACTGCGCGCCAATTCCTTGCGAATTGAAGATTGGAATAACATTGACTGAATAATCGCTTTGCTTTGCTTTATTTTGTTGTAAGTTAGTTATCTACCCAACCCTGAATTATGGACTTTGAACTCAAAACACTGACCCGCACTGGTATCTGCAGCGAAAAAGCCGATGCGCTGATGGTGCTCATTCCTGAGGGGATGACTTTCGGCAATGACCCCCTCTCAACACTGGCCGCATTGGCAATCAAATCAGGTGACCTGGAGCTCAAGCCCGGAAAACTGCTTAGCGCCTACCGCACGCCAGGAATTGCAGCCACGCGAGTCGTGTTGGTCAGCGCAGGGGATGCCAGCCCAAAAAGTATCCGGACTGCAGTCAATGCGGCAATGGGGGCTTTGAAGCCCAGCAATGCCCAGCGCGCAATCCTCTGCCTCAGTGCGTTGAATGATCTGCAGGCCGATAGCGTGCGCGCCGCCATTGTGGCCTGCAGCGAGGCCGCCTACGTGTATGCCACCACCAAATCCAAGGCGACCCCTGCAAAACTCCAGCGTATTGTGGTGACCGCGGACAATCCGGTCAGTGCGCAGACCGGGTTTGACAAAGCGG
Source organism: Polaromonas sp. (assembly GCA_043779865.1). GTDB lineage: Bacteria > Pseudomonadota > Gammaproteobacteria > Burkholderiales > Burkholderiaceae_C > Polaromonas. The sequence continues at coordinate 4,773 of JAYWDL010000032.1, read as the reverse complement.
CAGGGCTGGTCAAAGGCCTTGAACTCGCCAAGGAATGGGCCAACCGCCCCGCCAACCATGCCACACCTGCCTTGCTGGGCGAAGCGGCCAGGGAGTTCGCTAAACTGCCCCATATCAAGGTGGAAATACTCGGCCCCAAAGAAGTTGCAAAACTCGGCATGGGCGCATTGATGGCCGTTGCGCAGGGCACGGCGGAACCCTTGCGTTTTATCGTGCTGCGTTATGAAGGGGCGGCGAAGGCGGCTGCGCCTATAGTGCTGATTGGCAAGGGAATTACCTTTGACACGGGTGGCATTTCGATCAAGCCGGCTGCCGAGATGGACGAAATGAAGTTTGACATGTGCGGCGCTGCCAGCGTACTGGGCACCTTTCGTGCACTGGCCGAGTTGCAGCCTGCGCTGAATGTCGTGGGACTGATTCCGGCGTGTGAAAACATGCCCGGCGAGCGCGCCATCAAGCCAGGCGATGTGGTCACCAGCATGAGCGGTCAAACGATTGAAATCCTGAACACCGATGCAGAAGGGCGTCTGGTGCTGTGTGACGCCTTGAGCTATGCGGAACGCTTCAAGCCCATGGCCGTGATCGACATTGCCACCCTGACAGGCGCCTGCGTGGTTGCGCTCGGCGGAGTTCGCAGCGGACTCTTTTCAAATAATGATGCGCTCGCCGAGTCACTGGTCAGGGCAGGCGAATCCTCGCAGGATCTGTGCTGGAGGATGCCACTGGACGACGAGTACGCAGAAGGCCTTAAAACCAATTTTGCCGATGTGGCCAATGTGGCCGGAAGGGCGGGCGGCTCGGTCACTGCAGCCAAATTTCTGCAGCGCTTTGCTGGCAGCTTTCCCTGGGCTCACCTGGACATCGCGGGAACGGCATGGAAGGGAGGGGCTGCCAAGGGTGCCACGGGTCGGCCGATACCCTTGCTGCTGGATTATCTGCTCGGCCAGGTGCCCCCGGCCGTGGCAAGCACAGTGCCTGTCAAGGTCAAGCCGGTCAAAAAGAGTCCTTCCGTCTCCAAAACCCGGGCATGACCGAGATTGCTTTTCATGTCAACGTGCCCGACAAGCTGGCCTACAGTTGCCGCTTATTGCGCAAGGCTTACCTCAGCGGCGCCAGGGTAACGGTGACCGCCGAGCCTGAAGTGCTGGCTGAACTGGATCAACTGCTCTGGAGTTTTTCGCCTGCGGAATTTGTGCCGCACTGCCGTGCCGATGCACCCGAGAGCAGTATTGCCGCCACGCCAATACTGCTGACCGGCTCGCTTGCAACCTCTTCACACCATGAAGTTCTGGTGAATCTTGGACAGGCTATTCCGGCTGAGTTCGAGCGTTTTGAACGTTTTATCGAAGTGGTTGCGCTGGCCCATGATGACGTTGCTGCCGGACGCAGCCGCTGGAAGCATTACGCAGCCCGGGGGTATGCGCTGAAAACACATGACCGGGCCCAGCCGGGAGAAGCGGCATGAGCAGTTTGCCAGTGCCGCCGCGTTTCGTGCCGACCCTGACTGAGATTGTCCATCCTGCGCTTTGGCCTGACGCCAGGTTCATTGAAGCCAACACGCCTTCCGTCGCTTGTTCCGGGCGGGAAGACCTCATGGTGCAGCGTGTACTGCAGCGAATAGACCTGATTCTTGAGCGTCGTTTGCAGGAGGCGGTGGGTCAACTGATCCTGAATCACACACAAATTCTGGTGCTCCAACTCCGTGAGGAAATCGAGGGAGTCGTACGTCAATCCGTGGTCCAGGCTTTTGAGCAGGAAGCGGCTCAATAAGCTGGACATTCCTGAGGTCAGGGCATAAAGCAAAACGGTCTTCCGAGCCACATGCAAGCGCTGTGCATTTATTGATACCTGCAGAACTCAAAAGCCTCAAAAACTGCGTTTCGGGTAAACCCTTTTAACCCTATTAACTTAGGGACGTTGCTATGGTGTTGGCCCAAAAATTGCGTTATGTTCTGCCCCGTTGAGCTAAAAATTGTTCTCAACCTTCACAGGTAAATTTCCTAACCGGAGTGTTTTTATGCAAATGAAATTAAAACTGACAGTGCTGGCTTCTCTCGCAATGGTGGCAGGCTTGGCTAGCGCGCAAGATGCAATCGTGAAAATTGGTCATGTAGCTCCGATGTCCGGAGCACAGGCGCATTACGGTAAAGATAACGAGAACGGTGCACGCATGGCCGTTGAAGACTTGAATGCCCAGAATTTAGTTATTGGCGGAAAGAAAATCAAGTTTGAACTGGTTGCCGAAGACGACGCAGCTGATCCAAAACAGGGTACGGCTGTCGCACAAAAACTGTGCGATTCCAAGGTTGCAGGGGTAGTCGGCCACCTCAACTCAGGCACAACCATTCCGGCCTCCAAGGTTTACAACGACTGCGGCATTCCCATGGTGACAGGCGCTGCCACCAACCCCAATCTGACAAAGCCCGGCTACAAAACCACCTACCGCATCATTGCCAACGACAATGCCTTGGGCGCTGGTCTGGCTTTCTATGCAGCTGATGCGCTGAAACTGAAAAAAGTCGCGATTATTGACGACCGTACCGCCTATGGTCAGGGCGTTGCTGAAGTGTTCAAAAAGACGGCGCAGGCAAAAGGCATGACCGTGGTTGACGAGCAGTTCACCACCGACAAGGCCACCGACTTCATGGCCATCCTGACAGCTGTCAAGTCCAAAAACCCCGACGCAATTTTCTTCGGTGGCATGGATGCACAAGGCGGCCCGATGTTGCGCCAGATGGAGCAACTCGGCATGAGCAACGTCAAGTATTTTGGTGGTGACGGCATCTGCACCGCTGAAGTGGCCAAGCTGGCTGGTGGCGCCAAGACCATTGGTAATGTGGTTTGCGCTGAAGGCGGCGCTTCCCTGTCCAAAATGCCTGGCGGCGAAGCCTGGAAAAAGCGTTACGACGCAAAGTACCCCGGCCAGTTCCAGATTTACAGCCCATACACCTATGACGCTACCTTCTTGCTGGTTGACGCCATGAAGCGCGCCAACTCGACCGATCCGAAAGTCTATAACGCAGAGTTGCTGAAATCCAATTTCAAAGGCATCACGACGACTATTGCTTTCGAACCCAACGGTGAGTTGAAAAATCCTGCCATTACCCTGTATGTCTACAAAGATGGCAAGAAGTTTGCCTTGAATTAAACGCGGCCGCGTCAATTTTCTGATGAGGGCTTGACAGGCAGGAATCGATAAATTTGCTGCTGTTGAATCTCATCCAGAAACGCCCGGTGCCTGATTGGCTCCGGGCGTTTTTCATTGCAGCGTCAAATCAGCACTGACCCGCCCTGCCTCTCGGGTATGGCACCCAGCTTCGAGCCACCTCATCAACAGAAAGCTTCTGCACAAATGCAATTGCGGCAAATAAGTTGATGGCAGAAAAGAAAAAAGTGGCCCGAGGGCCGCTTGATATCTTGTCTCTTGGCGGAAGAGGCGTCCCCCATACTTACAATTAAAATCCAACCAAATAAGTTAAATTATTAGCTTTAAGTACATGATTTAAAACATAAATATAACTTTAAGTGCTCTGACCAGTTCAGTCCCGGTCATCCACGAACTAGTTTTTACGGGCACATTTGCGGGTACATGATAGGCTTGCAGAATGCCAAAATTAGCCTTCGCAACTGACCGCCAACTGCGTTCAGCCAAACCCCGTGCCACCGACTACTGCATCGGCTGTGGGGGACGGTTATATATAGTCGGCCCTGCGAAATTCATTTCTCAAGATTTCAGTCCGAGGGCAGCAAGAGTAAACCCCGAACTCCAAAGTTCGCTATGGGTGTTGATCGTGACCTGAGTCGGCTCCTTGGTGGCAAAGCGCGTCCAATCCGCGAGCCAAAGCAGGCACAACAAAAGGCCCTTGAGGCAATACACGTCACTTAATGATACGAATTGCCTGACTGATGATCATCGGCTGCTGGGGCGTTGAGTGACTTCGGCGAAGTGGCCAGTTACTCATTTTTCGTTTGACACCACGCGGATTGCGCCGGCTGCGTCGGCAGGCGAGCCGCTCTTGCAATATCTCCTCTAGCACGCGCTCATGAAAGGCTTTCCTCTGCACAGGGGGGAATAGCGTTGAAGGCGCTGAGTTTGCGCCGCACGACGCGCACCGCGTGGATGAAGGACAGCCGGTCGGGATCCAGGCTGGCCTTCAGCGCCGCCTCGTGCATCAGGGCGCGCACGGCAAAGTGAGCCATCAAAAGCCCGTAGAACTCCTGGCGCACCAGGTCAGGGGTCTTGCTGCGCAAGACAATATTGGCGCCGCGCAGGTGGGTCTTGAGTTCGTCCAGGGCCGTTTCAATCTCCCAGCGCTCATGGTACAGCGCGGCCAGTTCCTGTGCCGGGGCTTGTTGCGGGGCCAGCACACTGGTGACCAGGCGATAAATCGGCTCGGCATCAGTCACGCCTTCCAGGCGGTACTCGATCACCCGCACGCAGATCGCGTGGGTCTGGTGTCTTTTATCTTTCTCGCAAGGGTAGATGCGACTCAGATAGGAGCCGTCAGTCAGCCGCTTGTCACATGGCAGTACAGCATTCTTTTTGATCCTCCACAGCAGCTGCGCGTTCGTCGCCAGGGCCTGGCGCCACATCTCGAAGCCGAAGAATCCCCGGTCGGCCAGGCACAGCATGGTGCTGTCCAAGGCGCCCAGCACGTCCTTGGCCAAGGTGTTCTCGCCCGTGGAGTAGGGGGCCATGCACGTGCCGAACAAGACGTGCGTGCCGCTCTCGACCAGCGACACGAAGCGAAACTGCGGGTAGGCACTGTTGCC
>JAYWDL010000031.1:0-2704 GCA_043779865.1 Polaromonas sp. | reverse complement strand
TGGCTTCACCCATTTGGTGACCTCTGTAAATCCGTTGAAACTGGCTCCCAGTCTAGCTTGCCGCTGGTTTACTTCGCTTCAACTGCCGGGAATAGGTTCATAGGCTACAACCCTTACCACCTGACGAAAGTGAGACATCATGAAAATTCAAATCCTGATTGCAGCCCTTGCCCTCACACTGGGCGGCGCTGCCTTTGCGCAAGCACCGGTAGCTGCACCCAAAGATCCACTGGCCACTCCCAGAATTGACCAGCGCGAAGTCAACCAGCAAAAACGCATTGACCAGGGCGTGGCATCCGGCCAATTGACGCCCCGGGAAACGGCGCGGCTTGAAAAGCGTGAAGGCAAGATCGCTGTAAATGAAGCTCAGGCCAAGGCCGATGGCAAGGTGACAAGCACCGAACGCCAGCAACTGCGTCGTGAAGAAAACCGCGCCAGCAAAGCGATTTACCGGCAAAAGCATGACCGGCAGACGGCAACTCGTGCCAGATAACAGCCAGGCAGCAGTTAATTTCAGTAAAAAGCGCCTGTAGTCATTGAACTACGGGCGCCTCTTGCTCTCGTTTTGATAGCTCCGCCGGCTTTGGTCCGATCCACTGCCGCTTATACCGCTTTGGCCTTGTCAGCTTCCGAAGTGAAAGAGTCGGCAAAAAACTCTTCAGGAGGCAAGCTCGCCAAGGCACTGTATTCGTCGCGGGCCGACTCCACCACAACCGGTGCGCCGCAGGCATACACCTGGTGGCCTGACAGGTCAGCAAAGTCTTCAAGCACGGCTTTATGAACAAAGCCGGTGCGGCCCGTCCAGTTATCTTCGGGCAAGGCGTGGGAGATTACAGGGATGTAGCTCAGGCTGGGCATTTCGGCCAGTTTGGCCAGCATCCAGTCATGCATGTACAAATCGGCCGGTCTGCGTCCGCCCCAGTACAGCACCGCCGGGCGGGTGATATTTTTGTACTGCATGTGCTCTATCAGCGCCTTGAGCGGCGCAAAACCTGTGCCGGACGCCAGCAGCACCATCGGCTTGTCGCTGTCTTCGCGCAGGAAAAAGCTGCCATAAGGCCCTTCAATCCGCAAAATTTCCTTTTCCTTCATGGCGCCAAAAACATGCTCGGTGAATTTGCCGCCCGCCATGTGGCGAATATGCAATTCAACGCCTGGAGCGCTCAGTTGGGTATGTGGCGCGTTGGCCATGGAGTAGGAGCGGCGGTCGCCGCCCGCCAGCAAAAATTCCACATACTGACCGGCGTGGTACTTGAGCACGTCGCTGGCCGGCAACTGCAGGCGAATCACCATCACGTCGTGGGAGGCCCGCGCCATGCTGCTGATCCGTGAAGGCATTTTCCGGATGGGAAAGGCGCTTTCGTCAGTGACCTGGCGCGATTCAAGCACGATGTCGCTATGGGCCACACCGCAGCAGGTCAGGATGAAGCCATTGGCTTCTTCCTCAGCCGACAAGGCCTTGGGCTGGTGGGTGCCGTGTACCACGGTGCCTTCGAGTTTCCTGCATTTGCAGGAACCGCAGGCGCCGTCCTTGCAGCCATAAGGCAGGCCAATGCCCTGGCGAATGGCCGCGGCCAGCAGCGCTTCGTCGGCAGTGGCGGTAAAACTGCGGCCGCTGGGCTGCACGGTCACGTTAAAGCTCATATTCGGTATCCTCTGGGGTTCTATGACTTGACAGGGCTGGTTTTCCAGCAATTCCGATTTTGCCCTCAAACCTGAATCCCCTGGGTGCGCTGCCATCGCGTTTTCGCCGGCAGCGTGTGTTGATTGTCGGATGCGGCGATATAGGCCTGCGCGTGGCCAGCCAGTTGCCGTCCCGCCTCAAGCTGATGGCGCTGACGTCGTCAGCCGAACGGGCGCCCGCCCTGCGCCGGCAGCACATCACGCCCTTGCTTGGCAATCTGGATGAACCTGCTACCTTGCGCCGGCTCGCCGGGCTGGCAACGCGCGTGGTGCATCTGGCGCCGCCACCCGGCGACAAGGCGGACTGGCGCAGCGACCCCCGCACGCTGGCGCTGCTTCGCGCGCTGCGTTTGCGCAGCCTGCCCCGGTCGCTGGTGTATGGCTCGACCAGTGGTGTCTATGGCGACTGCGGCGGCGAAAAAGTAGATGAAACGCGGCGCGTGAACCCGCATACGCCGCGCTCGCAGCGCCGTGTCCATGCAGAAGGCCATATTCGCCTGTTGGGTCGCGCTACCGGAACGCCAGTACATATTTTGCGAATCCCCGGCATTTATGCGACTGACCGCGAAGGCGGTACACCGCGCGGGCGGCTGCTCAAGGGCACGCCCGTGCTGCGCCGCGAGGACGATGTGTACACCAGCCATATTCATGCCGACGACCTGGCCAGAGCGTGTCTGGCGGCCTTATGGCGCGGAAAACCGCAACGCGTGACCAACGTCAGCGACGACACGCAACTGCTGATGGGCGACTACTTTGATCTGGCGGCCGACCTTTACGGACTGCCTCGGCCAGCGCGGCTGGAGCGCCACACCGCCACGGTGCAGTTGCCGCTCATGCTGCTGAGTTTCATGAGTGAATCGCGGCGGCTGGACAACCAGCGGATGAAGAAAGAGCTGAAGCTGGTGCTGCGCTACCCGACGGTGGAAGACGGCTTGCGCGGTTTGCGACGCTGAGGGCGACGCGGCGGTTCTGTCGCATTGGCGGTCGTACCGCCTGCTCGTCTATGCTGAGCTCTTTTTCA
>JAYWDL010000030.1:0-7886 GCA_043779865.1 Polaromonas sp. | reverse complement strand
ACTACGCGAGCAAATGATTGCGCGGCTGGTGGCCATCAACGCACCGCCGGGCTGGACAGCCATGCTTCGCCAAAAGGTAGAACTCGACGCGGCCATTGAGCGCCGCGTTCTGGGGGAATCACTGCCTCCGGGCTTGAAATTAATCATGAATCCGTGACTTCGGTGTTAATTTTGTCAATTTCTCTAGTGAAATCAATGACTTAGCCTCTATGCTCAATTCACCCTGTAGGTTAACCCGAACTTGACAGATTTCATAATCAAAAAACGGCCCTACGACCTCAGCTCTCACGCTGGACTGGCATTCGTTGGCAAATATCTCAGGCGAATCAACATTAACGCGCTGATCGATCCGGCCTTTGCGTCTCGCTCTGGGGTTGCCAACAGCCGCATTGGCAAGAGCTACCTAATCCGGCCGTCGATTTCGGCCTGCGAGCGCAGTTGATGAACCGCTGGCATATCTGTTTTGGTTCAACAACATAGTTTTTGGGTACTAAGTTGGCCTAGGCCACCCTACATACGGACAAAGTTAGCTACGAAATAAATAGCATTCAGCGACGGTGACTACCGCATAAACCCCATCCCCCGCTCTTCCCGCACCTCGGGCTTGATGCGGTGTTCAGCCTCCAGCTGCGCCAGGAATTCTTCTGCCGATAGCTCCGCATCCAGAATCACCCCCTGCCGATTGACCGCCGCAAAATCGCCGGGACACAGCTGCATGAGCTGGGCCAGCCGTTTTTGCAGTGAAACCGTCAGCAGCGAAGCATCGCCCGCCAGCGCTTCGGTGACGAACATGGTTTCGCGCTGACCGGCAGTCAGCGGCATGAACCTGATCTTGAAGGTAAAGCGCCGCAGCGCGGCCTGGTCCAGGCTCTCGAACAGGTTGGTGGTGCAGATGAAAATGCCGGCATAGCGTTCCATGCCCTGCAGCATTTCGTTGACTTCGGTGACCTCATAGGTGCGCTGGGCGCCGCGCCGGTCCTGCAAAAAGCTGTCGGCTTCGTCCAGCAGCAGCACCGCCTTTTCCTGTTCAGCCTCCCGGAACATGGCGGCCATCTGCTGCTCGGTTTCGCCGACGTATTTGCTCATCAGGTCGCTGGCCTGCTTGATGAGCAGCGGCTGCTCCAGCGCGTGGGCAATGTGCTCGGCCAGCGCGGTTTTGCCGGTGCCGGGCGGGCCGTAAAAACACAGGCTGCCGTGACCCCGGCTTTTCAGGGCCTGCACGATCCGGGGAATCTCGAAACGGGATTCGACGTTGAGCATTTCCAGGTCGTAAGTCGTCACGCTGCGGCGCCCGGAAACTTCGGCCTTGTTGCCCAGCGCCACGTCGGCATTCTTGAGCTGGCGCTCGATCAGCGACTCCATCAGCGACGGCCGGCCGCCCGCCAGGATGGCCTGCAGCCCGGCGCCATCGACCTCGGCGTCCATTTTGTCCCCGGGTGCGCTGGCCAGGCGGGCAAAGCGCACCGCCGTGCGGATTTGCGCCGGCGTCAGGCCTTTGCGGGCGGTGAGCCTGGCGACAAACGCATCGCTGACCTGCACCCCCTCCAGCGTCTTGCGCACAATGCCTTCGCGCGCTCCGGGCGGCGGGGAGCGCAGCTCCAGGTGGTAGGCAAAGCGGCGGCGAAAGGCCGGATCGATCTGCTCGATGCGGTTGGTCACCCAGAGCGTGGGAACGCTGTTGGACTCCAGAATCTGGTTGACCCAGGCCTTGCCGCTGACCGAACTGGTGGCGGGCGCGGATAACTGATCGGAGCGCGCCATCAACTGCGCGGCTTCGCTGGAAATCGGCGGGAACACGTCTTCCACTTCGTCAAACAGCAGCGCGGAATGGGTGCTGCCTTTGAGAAACACCTGCGCGATTTGCAGCGAGCGGTAACGGTCGCGCCCGCTCAGCGAGTTGCCGTCGCGGTCGGCGTATTCAACCTCGAACAGGTCCAGCCCGGCGGCCTGCGCCACCACCTTGGCCAGTTCGGTCTTGCCGGTGCCGGGCGGGCCGTAAAGCAGCACATTGACGCCCGGCTCCCTGGCTGTAACCGCGTTGCGCAGCAAGGACACCAGCACCTGCGCGTCTTCCTCAACAAAGGCAAAATCTGCCAGTCCCAGGCAGCTAGCGGTGGCGGGCCGGGTGAAGACGGCCATCAGCTCGCTGTGGTCGCGGTATTTGCGCATCAGCACGGGGGGCAGCTTTTCGCTGACCTTCATCAGGTCGGCCAGGTCGGTGATGTTGTGCTCGGAAATGAGGTTTTCGACCATGCCGATGCGCTCCAGGCGCGAGCCGGGCCGCAGCGCTTCAGCGACTTCAGGCGCCTTCACACCGGCGACATCGGCAATGGCGGCATAGGCTTCGGGCGCGTTGTTGACCTTGAACTCGACCAGCAGCGAGCGCAAATCGCGCTGGTAACGCGCCAGCGTGCCGTAGAGCAGCAGCGCGCGCTCGGCCCGGTTGAGCTGCAGCAGGCTGGCCAGCGCATCAATGTTTTTTTCCACCAGCGTCGACTGCTTTTTGAGCGCATGGGTCAGCCAGTCGCCGGTGGCGGTCAGCACCGACAGCAAATCCTTGGGCTGGTCCTTGGCATGTTCGTCAAGGTAGAAAAACAGCGAGCCTTCCTCGTACGGGCCGCGCCATGCACCGTGACGCGCCATGAATTCGGCGTCGCTCAGGGTTTCGTGGCCGCTCCAGAATTCATTGTCCTTGCAGCGCCGGCCCAGGAATTCGCGCAGGCGCTGCAGCGCGGGCAAGGGCCACACCAGGTGACGGCCTGACAGGGCAAGCAGGCTATTCAGGTCGCGCCGCACATTGAACTTGGCGCCCTGTCGCGCGGCCAGGGTCAGGACGAAATGCGAGCACATCAGGTCCAGCACCGGCGCTTCTTTCAGCCCGGGGGAAAGCAGCCACTGCTGCGGATGCTCGACGAGGGAACGCTTGTTCATGGACAAACTCCAGTTTGCAACTACACCGCTGACTCCCCACCTGATTTTTTTATTGATCCAAAGAGACTGCACCATAACGCAAGCTGAAGGATCATGGAAGACAGTATCAATCTTTTCAAATTCTTGACAGCCTGCGCGTCATTGCGGGCGCAGCGCGTCAACCCATGGCGGCGCCTTATCGACGATGGATCGCCACGGTCTGCGGCCTCGCGATGACGGGGCTGGGCGCAGCTCTCGTGATAACCGAAATGGTGTCGTCAATTACAGAAAAATCAATCATTGAATACGTCCTTGAGCAATACGCCCGGACCCATTGCGAAGACAATCGAACGCTGCCCACCCAGCCGCGCCGCCAAGGAATTTCATGCTCAGCCTGCCAGACATTGAACAAGCCGCCCAGCGCCTGCAAGGCCATTTGCTCAACACGCCCTGCGTGGAGTCGCTCACGCTGTCGCAGTTGACCGGGGCGCAAATTTACCTGAAGTTTGAAAACTTGCAATACACCGCCTCGTTCAAGGAGCGCGGCGCCTGCAACAAGCTGGCGCAACTCACCGGGGACGAGCGGCAACGCGGCGTGATTGCCATGAGCGCGGGCAACCATGCGCAGGGCGTGGCCTACCATGCGCAACGCCTGGGTATTCGCGCCGTCATTGTGATGCCGCGTTTTACGCCGGGCGTCAAGATTGAACGCACGCGGGGCTTTGGCGCCGAAGTGGTGCTGTACGGCGATACGCTTGATGAGTCGCACGCCCATGCCCTGCTGCTGGCCGAGCGCGAAGGCCTGGTGTTTGTCCATCCGTATGACGACGAAGCCATCGTTGCGGGCCAAGGCACGGTGGGGCTGGAAATGCTGCAGGCCGTGCCTGAACTGGAGGTGCTGGTAATAGCCGTGGGCGGCGGCGGGCTGATTGCCGGCGTCGCCACGGCGGCCAAGGCGCTCAAGCCCGGAATTGAAATCATTGGCGTGCAAACCTCGCGTTTTCCCGGCATGGTCAACGCCATCAAGGGCACGCATTACCCGCAAGGCAGCAGCACGATTGCCGACGGCATTGCGGTGGCTACGCCCGGCCTGATTCCGCAAGCCATCATTGCCCGGCTGGTCGATGACCTGCTGCTGGTCGAAGAAGGCGATATTGAGCAGGCGATGGTGATGCTGCTCGAAATCGAAAAAACCCTGGTCGAGGGAGCGGGCGCGGCTGGGCTGGCGGCGCTGCTCAAGTATCCGGCGCGCTTTGCCGGTAAAAAGGTTGGGCTGGTGCTGTGCGGCGGCAACATTGACCCGCTGCTGCTGGCCGCCATCATCGAGCGCGGCATGGTGCGCGCCGGACGGCTGGCGCGCATCCGGGTCAGTGCGCGCGATATTCCCGGCTCGCTGGCCAAAATCACCGCCACGGTGGCCGACGCGGGCGCCAATATCGAAGAGGTGCATCACCAGCGCGCCTTCACCATGCTGGCGGCCCAGAATGTGGAGATTGAACTCGTGCTGCAGACGCGTGGGCGGGCGCATATTGCGCAGGTGCTGGCGACGCTGAACGCAGCAGGCTTTGAAGCCTGCGAACAGCACTGAGAAACCTTTGCAGCGCTCCCTGATGACCGCCGCCCAAAGCGTCGTTTCTAGCGCAAATGCTTGGCCAGCTTCGCGGCAAACAGCGTGGGAATGCTCACGCCGCGGCGCCCGGGAATCACTTCAAACGCGTCGCCGGCGCGCAGCGTGCCGGGGTTCACCACCGACAGGTAAAAGCCGCAAAAGCCGCTTTGCGCCATCAGTCTTGAAGCCTGCCAAAAGCCCATGAACGCATTGAATTTGTAGCAGGGCTCGCGCGGCAGCGTGACCCGCAACGCGCAGGCGGGAAACTTCAGCACATCGCCAGCCCAGACACCGGTTTCCAGCAGGCCTTGCAGCGTGAGGTTTTCGCCCAGGCTGCCGTGCGGCAGGCTGTCGTCGATCTGGCCGAGGCCGGCTTCTCGCCGGGCCGCCTGCCAATACGCGTAATGTTCAGACGGATACGCATACACAGCTTTTTCAAGGCCGCCGTGAATCGACAGATCAGCCTGCTCGTCACCCAGTAAACCCAGGGGCATTACCGGCACCCCACCTGTGATCGATTGTTTGCCATGGCCCGTCAAAATGCTGCGCTCGCCGATCTTTATCCGGCGCGCCAGACCGACCTGAACAGAAAGAAGTTGCGGCATCGGTCTTAATTCCAGCCGATCACTTCGAAACCTCTTTCGCTCAGGCAGCGTTGAACGAAATTACGGTAGGTGCCGTTGGGTTTGTCGTTGTGAAAGGTCCCCGACACTGCGCCTGCCGAGCCGCCGACGGCAGCGCCCACAGCACCGGCGCGCAACACGCCCTCGCCGCCCCGGCCTGTGATGAGCGCGCCAACGACCGAAGCCACGCCGGCGGTGGCGGCACCCTCACCGGCGCGGCGGCCCACTTCATTGGTGTTTTGCGACGGGCTCAAGCCCGAGGCCTGCGCGCGGGACATACATGCGTTAACCTCCGCGCGGCCTTGCGCATCGCCGACGCGATTTAGCGTGGCGTTGGGGTAAAGCACCGGCATGGCCGAGGCGCTATGGGTGCCGTTGCTCGCGCAGCCGGTCAGCGCAACCACGACCGCCAAGACGGCGCAAAGGGAGAAAAATCGGGCTGAAGATTTCATGGTTTGCATCTACAAATAAGCATTGCCCAAGGTTAGCGCATAAGGTCATGCCAGGCGGGACTGCTGCGGGGTGCGTCAAAAAGGTAAACTCAAACAAGTTTTTCCAAGCCTTTCAGGAACCACCATGACCCCTTCAGCCAATCACACGACCGATGCAGCCCACAGCAGCCCCACGCCGGCTGAAGAGCAGGATGCGGTTGACGCCATCGTCCCGATCATTCCCCTCGTGCTGCCTCTGGTTGGCGGCGTACTGATGTTCCTGCTGGCATTCATCGCCGTTTACATGGCCTGAACCTGCTTCTCAGCCGGTCTGCCTGAAAAAAGTCCGCTGAAATGCGGACTTTTTTCGTTGGTGGAATCGTATGCGGTTGATGAATTCAGGCCAAACACAGGTTTTTACGGCGTGCCTGGCGAACGCCGCAATCCAGATGAACAGGCTTACGATGCACCCAAGCGCTACCATTTTGCAGGCCGAGGGACTTTCCTTCAGCTACCCCCATCAGCCAGCGCCCCCGCTTTTTGACAAGCTGTCGCTTGTTTTACCGCCCGGCGTCACCCCTGGTGTGCGGCGATGAAGGTAGCGGCAAAACCACCTTGCTCCAGTTGCTGGCAGGCATTTTGCCCAGGAGCGGGCAGTTGCACATTCAGGGCGTGAGCCTGACGGAAAACCCGCAAGCCTACCAGCGGCAAGTCGCCTGGCTGGAGCCGCGTGACACCACGCTGGACGGACAAACCGCCCGGGAGATCTTCGCCGCACTGCCCCACGAACAGCCCCACTGCAACCCGGGTGTGCTGCAGGCGCACATTGGCGGCCTGTCGCTGACGCCCCATCTGGACAAAACGCTGACCATGATGTCCACCGGCACCCGACGCAAGGTTTTGCTGGCCGCCGTCCTGGCAGCCCAAGCCCCGGTGACCCTGCTCGACCAGCCCTTCAAGGCGCTGGATCGCCCGTCCATCGACTACCTGCTGGAGGTGCTGGCAGAAGCGGCACGGCACCCAAGCCGGGCCTGGGTTGTGGCTGATTACGAAGCACCCCTGGGCGTTGACCTTGCAGGGGTGATTAAACTGGGAGTTTGAGGCCGGGATTCAATGACAAATCGGTCTTTTTCGCATATAGGACGTGCGCAAGCAGCTATTGAAATAGTAGCAGATCAATAAACAACGTCATGGTCGCCCACATTCATCGGGATGATTTGCTGGCCCTGAATCAACAGCTCCAGCGTAATGCGGCAGGACAGATTGATGGATACCGAATACAGGCCTTCGGGCTTGCCGCGCAAAGGGTGCAAGCGCAGCGAGGGATGGGAAGGATTGGCTTGCAGCAACTGCAAGGTTTTCAGGTAGTGCTGGCGCAAATCGGGATGCCGCTTGAGAAACCGCGCCGCCCGGCTGTTGTATTGCTCGGTGTAAACCAGCGCAAACGCAAGAGCGGTAAAGCGCTTCCGCCAGAATGCGGCCCTCCGTCGAGACCGGGTTGCCCGCCACGTCAAACCGGCCCGTGAATTTGCGCAAGGCGATTCCCCCGATTGAATCATGTGCGAGCACCTGGGAACACTCCTTCCCGGCAAAGGTCACGATGGCCATGTTCGCCGGGATCCGCGCCCTTGACCAAAAGACCCGCAATCACGGCTTCCAGCGCCTTGACACCGCCAGCGTCAGATGCGGGGATTTAATTGGGTTCTGAACCCCCATGGTGCTACCTTAACGATTTCCGCTTCCAAAATCCCCCATTCGCCTTGAACTTGTCGAAGGGTTCGGAAGGACTTCGACAAGCTCAGCCCGAACGGTGATTGCTTAAGGTAGTGCCATGGGAATCTGACCCCAATTCCTTTCAGTCTTGAAGTTCATAGGCCAATGGACTACACTTGCGCCATGAATTTTGAATGGGATGAAGGCAAAAGTGAGAGTTGTTTTGCACAGCGTGGCTTTGATTTCGCCTACGCGGCGCGGGCGTTTTTTGACCGCAACAGGATTGTGAATGCCGACACCCGGCGCAGCTATGGCGAGGAACGTTACCAAATGATGGGCCTGATTGAGCAGCGTTTGTTTGTGCTGGTTTATACCCCGCGTCATGACGCCATGCGCATCATCTCGGCCCGTAAAGCCAATCAACGAGAGGTCAAACACTATGAAGACAGTACGCATGACGATTAATCCGGCCATCCCGGCCTCGCTGGCCGTGGGGCGCATCGACCCGGCGCGGGTGGATGCGACGACCGAGGCAGACATTACCGCCCACCAGGCCGCCGACGAAGTGGACGCCCTGCAAGACGTGGCCAAGTTCGCCCG
>JAYWDL010000029.1:0-2707 GCA_043779865.1 Polaromonas sp. | reverse complement strand
ACACCCGCTGCAAACCGCAGCCACGGCCATGCGGGTTGAAACTGCCAGGCCATCGCCAGCGTCAGCACGCACGTTGTCAGCAGGCCGGCGCGCACCAGTGATGAAAAAGCCAGCAGCGGCAAGAACCGGAAGCGCGCCCAGATCCACGGCTGCAACGTGCAGAGCAGCGCACCGACAAAGTAACCGAGGTAATTGGCACTCGCCAGCCAGCTCGCGCGGGGCAGATCAATCACGCCATCCTTGAGCATCAGGGGCAGCAACGGCGTGAACGCAAAGCGCCCAATACCCATCGCCACCGCCAGCGACACCATCCCGGCAAAGGCAATGGGCCAGGGGCCGGGGGAACGCAGACTTTCTTGTCGAAGGGCGGTGGTCATGAGCGCAATGGTGCCACGCGCAACCTGACCGCGCCTTCAGAACCCGGAGCCATCACCGGATCAATCACTGAAACGTCTCAAAGGCTTGATGCAATTGATCCCTATGACGCCGCCTGGCCGACGCATCGACAAAGCTGGCCTCAAAGCTGTTGCGTGCCAGATCGTAGGCATGCTGCGCCTGAAGGCCGCAGGCCGCGAATGCCTGCGTGAAGTTGTCGTTGATGTAGCCACCGAAATAAGCCGGATCGTCAGAATTGACCGTGGCCGCCAACCCTGCATCCAGCAGTTCGCGCAGGTTGTGACTGGCCAGATCAGGGAACACGCAGAGCTTCAGGTTCGACAGCGGGCACACCGTCAACGCAATGCGGTCCTTGGCGAGGCGCTGCATGAGCAAGGCGTCTTTGCTCGACTGCACGCCGTGATCAATCCGCTCAACCTTGAGTACATCAAGCGCGGTCCAGACATAAGCGGGCGGGCCTTCTTCACCGGCGTGCGCGACCAGGTGAAAGCCCAGTTCGCGGCAGCGGGCGAAGACGCGCGCAAACTTTTCCGGCGGGTTGCCCAGCTCACCAGAATCAAGGCCGATGCCGATGATTTTGTCGCGATGCGGCATGGCTTGTTCGAGCGTTTTAAACGCCTCTTCTTCGCTTAGGTGGCGAAGAAAACACATGATCAGCGATGCGCTGATGCCCAGCTCGGCCTCGGCATCGACGCAGGCGCGGTGCAGGCCGTCGATGACCGTCGCCATGCCCACGCCGCGCGACGTATGAGTTTGCGGGTCGAAAAAAACTTCGGCATGCACGACGTTGTCGCCGGCGGCCTTGCGCAGATAGGCCCGTGTCATGTCATAGAAGTCCTGGCTGGTGATCAGCACGCTAGCCCCGGCGTAGTAGATTTCCAGAAAGCTCTGCAGGTTGGTAAACGCATAAGCCCGGCGTAGCGCGTCAACATCGGCATAGGGAATGGCAATGCCGTTGCGCGCAGCAAGCGAAAAGATCAGTTCGGGCTCCAGAGAGCCTTCAATGTGAATGTGCAGCTCGGCCTTGGGCATGCGCCGCAGCAGCTCGGGCAGGCGATCTGCTGCAACGGGTTTCACGGAAAAATTCATCTCGACTCCATCAATGAAAAAGCTGCCCGAAGGCAACCCTGAATCATATTGAATGAAGTCTTTCCCCGCCGGAGAAAGGCTTCATCGTCAATTGCTGCCAGGAACCTTGCCTTCCACGCCCTTGACATAGGTTTTCAGGCCACCCAAAAACTTGTCGTCGGCCGTCACATCCTTGGCAAGAAGTTCCTTGCCGGTGTTGTCCATGATGGGGCCTTTCCAGATGGCAAAGCTGCCGTCTTTCAGGCCTGCCTTGATTTCGTCAATGCGCTTTTTCGTGTCGTCCGGTACGTCGGCCGCCACCGACACCATATCGATGGCGCCCTCTTTCACGCCCCACCACGACTGGCCGGTGATCCATTTGCCATCGAGCGCTTCGCCGACGGCCTTGATGTAGTACGGGCCCCAGTTGATGATGGCCGAGCCCAGATGCGCCTTGGGGCCATAGGCCGTCATGTCGCTGTCCCAGCCAAAGGCGCGCTTGCCCATTTTCTCGGCGGTCTGCAGCACGGCCGACGAATCGGTGTTTTGCATCAGGACGTCGGCGCCGCCGTTGATGAGTGCCGTCGCGGCTTCAGTTTCTCTGGGTGGGTTGAACCACTCGTTGACCCACACCACTTTGGTCCTGACTTTCGGGTTGACCGACTGCGCGCCCAGTGTGAAGCTGTTGATGTTGCGGATCACCTCGGGAATCGGGATCGAACCGACGACACCGAGCGTGCCGGTCTTGCTCATCTTGCCGGCAATCACGCCTGCCATATACGCACCCTCGTAGGTACGGCTGTCGTAGGTGCGCATGTTCCCGGCGGTCTTGTAGCCGGTGGCGTGCTCGAACTTCACGTCCTTGATGTCGCCGGCGACTTTCAGCATCGGCTCCATGTAGCCAAAGGTGGTGCCAAAAATCAGCTTGTTGCCTTGCGAAGCCATGTCCCGGATGACGCGTTCGGCGTCGGCCGACTCGGGCACTTTTTCGACGAAGCTGGTGACCACCTTGTCGCCGTATTCTTTTTCCACCGCCTTGCGGCCGTTGTCATGCGCGAACGTCCAGCCGCCGTCGCCGACCGGGCCGACGTAGGCGAAAGCGATTTTCAGTGGCTCGGCTTTGGCTGGAGCCGCTGCAGCAGCTGGCGCCGATGCGGCGGGTGCGGGCGCAGCAGCTTCCTTTTTGCCGCAACCCGCCAGGGCTGCCGCAGCCACCGCCGACAAGGCTGCCAGCTTGAGCAGG
>JAYWDL010000028.1:0-2709 GCA_043779865.1 Polaromonas sp. | reverse complement strand
ATCGAGTCAAAGTGCCGCTCGGACCTTGAAGTTGAAAATTTAAATGTACCTACGAAAATCTCCAAGCCGAATTCGCGGGAATTCTGCAAGTGGCTCAATAGTAAGCTTACTAAATGCCGCAGAGAAATCTGCGGCATTTTTCTTCCGGAATCTCGTAGCGCTGGATCAAACCTTAAGACCGCTAACCCCCGGCGCTCCGCGCCGACCCCCTCTACACGCATTTCGTTATACACAACTCACTTCAGCCTGAAGTTCACGTGAGAACCTGACGCCAGCGGCGAAGTCCAGGATGCGCTGCATGCCCAGCCAGATGGTTTTCACGCCCGGCTCGCCATCGCCCGCACGGGCCAGAAAGCCTCCCAGCCGGGCGACCAGGCGCACCACTTCGTTGAGTGTGGGCGGCGTGCCCGGCGGGCGTTTTTTGTTCAGAATGTAGGCTGCCTGCCATTCGTCGGGCTCGAACATGAGCTGCGCGTTCAACTCCGGGCAGGCGCGGCCCAGACGCATGAGGCGCGCGATGCGCCAGGCCACCACCATGTACAGCACCAGCGCGCGCTCAATCTTCTCGATGCTTCCCAGCTGCAGCGCCTCGATGCGGCAGCCGTTCTTAAGGACATGAACGAATATCTCGATTTCCCAGCGCGCCCGGTACCAGTCAATCATGCGCGCGGCCTGCTCCAGGCTGTGCACAGGTAGGTTGGTCAGCAGCCGCCACTCGACAGGCTTGTCGCCTGCGGCAGGCTGCATTTCCTTGGCCACGATGCAGCTGGCCTGCACAAAGCGGCCCTTGCCATCGGGCAGCTCCAGCGTTTGTGCCCACACCTGCTGGGCCACTTCACGGGCGCGCTGGCCCTTGCGCGAGGCCATCACAAAGCGTATTTCGCCCAAAGGCTCGCTGTGCATCACAGAGCTCCACAGCTTGTCGCCTCCGCTCAGGGTGCGGTTGTGTTGGGAGCGCAGCAGCCAGTCCACAGGCGTGCTCAGCGCGCCCGCGCGCCGAATCAACTCCATGATGTCGGCCTCGCGGTCCGCCAGGTACACCAGCCAGGTCTCGGGCAGCTCGGCTGCCATTTCGGCCAGCCGCTCGTATCCTTCCACCCAGCGCATGCTCTCCTTGACACCGGGGCGGCTGCCGTCCTTGTCCTTGGCTTGGCGTGCCCACATCCACGCATCGAGCACGCCCAGCGGTTCGCGCGAGGTTGAAACGGCATAGGTGGGATGCGCGTACATGCCACGTTGGACCTCGTAGCTCAGCGGCCCCAGGCCGCTGGCCTCCTGGCCGTTGAAGTCCAGCTCGGTCGTATCCTGAATGCACAGCACCACCTCGTGAGTGACCATGCGCGTCTTGGCACAGTCCGTGTGCGCGCCCAAAATAGCCCGCCAGTCAACCGCCTCGTTGTCAAAGAAACGGTACGCCGCCATGGTGTCGGCCCAGTCCCCGCAGGCCTGCGGCACGCTCGCCATGGGCTGGGCGCTCAAGCGCTCCACCAGCCGGATGGCCCGCTTGTTGCGCCGCTCATCGCCCAAGTCTATCGTCTCAAATTCAGTGCCTGCCCAGCCCATCGTTTTCCTTCAACTTTTTCCTGGGAGGAATTTTGCCGGAGTTGTGTATAACGAAATGCCTCTACACGAGGGGTAACAGCCATGTTTTTCAAGAAAGGGGAGCAACGTCCTGTGGTGGTCAAGTTATTTCGGACACATCAATAGGTTGTTGAGTTGCCGATTCACGCTCGAAAGCGTTGGGTGACAAGTTCCCCAGTTTGGAATGCAGTCGCTCGCAGTTGTAGAAGCCAACGATGTAGTCAGCCACATCGGTCATCGCTTCGGCGTGGTTGGCGTAGTCTTTCTGCCAGACCCGCTCCATCTTCAGGTTCAGAAAGAATCGCTCCATGACCGCGTTGTCCCAGCAGTTGCCTTTGCGGCTCATGCTGCCAATCAGGCCATACTTTGTCAAAAGCCCCTGATGCTCCGCGCTGGCGTACTGCGTACCCCGGTCCGAATGCAAAACCAGACCCGCAGCGGGATTGCGCTGCACGATAGCCATTTGCAAGGCTGCGCACACCAGCGCTGCGGGCATCCCGGGGGCCATGGCCCAGCCCACAATCTTGCGCGAATGCAAGTCCAGCACGGCCGCCAGATACAGCCAGCCGCTGCGTGTGCGAATGTAGGTGATGTCGCAGACCCAGGCCTGATTGGGCAACGGTTTGTCAAACTGCCTGGCCAGCACATTGGGAGACACCGGCATGGCGTGCTTGCTGTCGGTGGTGTGCATGAATTTGCGCTTCCACACTGAACGCAGAGCGTTGACGCGCATCAGGCTGCGTACCCTGTGGCGGCCCATCGTCACACCCCGCGTGCGCAGCGCAGCAAGCAGCCTGCGACTGCCGTAGGTGCGGCCACTGGCCGCGAAAGCAGCCTTCAAGTGAACGCTGGCAACACACGCCGCGGGTGCTGCGCGGCGCCGCTTTGCTGCTGCGTAATAGCCTGAGCGGCTAACCCCAAGGATGCGGCACGCCTGGCTGACGGTTATTGCGGGCATGGCCTTCTTGTGCAAGTCTTCAACGAGCTGGTAGCTCATCGGAGTTCTCGGGCAAAGAAGGCCGATGCTTTTTTTAATATCTCAACATCGCCCCGCAGTTGCCGGTTCTCGGTTTCCAGCTGCCTGATGCGCTGGTGCTCTGCCGTGAGCGGTTTGCCGATGCCGCTTTG
>JAYWDL010000027.1:0-7898 GCA_043779865.1 Polaromonas sp. | reverse complement strand
CGCCGGCGGTAATCATGCCCTTGTAACGTTCCAGCATGGCTGGGACTTGCTCGCTTTGATCCGGATGGATCAGCAAGACGATCTCGTAATGACGCATAAAATCTCCTTTTGGTTGGGAATTAAAGCTGCCCCGGCGTCGTTAAGGGTGCAGCAAGGCGAAGCCTATGATTATAGCCCGACTCCGGCTGTGGCGCAGATCTGTCGACCGTGAAACCAGTTACGGGCTGCAAAAGTCTGCCTGAACTTTTCAGGCCTGGAAAACGGATGTATTCCACCAACTCCCGAACCTGCTGGCTGAGTGACCATTCAGGGCGCCAGATTGCCCACCGCTGCCACAAGCGCTAATCCCCACAATTTCCTTGGTGAACAACGGAAAACTCAGTTCGCCAGACGCTTCCAGGTCTCAATCACGGTATCGGGGTTAAGCGAGATGGAACCAATTCCCTGCTCCTTGAGCCATAGCGCAAAGTCAGCATGGTCGCTGGGGCCCTGGCCGCAGATACCAACATATTTGCCCTGGCGTTTACAGGCGGCAATGGCCAGGCTCAGTAACGCTTTTACCGCCGGATCGCGTTCATCAAAGTCCTTGGCCAGCACTTCCAGACCTGAGTCGCGGTCCAGGCCCAGGGTGAGTTGGGTCAGGTCGTTCGAGCCGATGGAAAAGCCGTCAAAGTATTCCAGGAACTGGTCGGCCAGCACGGCATTGCTCGGCACTTCGCACATCATGATGATCCGCAAGCCACCCGCGCCTGTCGCGGCATCCGCTCCATCGCCGCGTTTGAGGCCATGCTCGGCCAGCAACTCCGTCACAGCCCTGGCCTGGCCCAGCGTGCGCACAAACGGCACCATGACCTCCACGTTGGTCAGGCCCATGTCATTGCGAACCCGCTTGAGCGCCTCGCATTCCATGGCAAAAGCTTCGCGGAAATCAGCGCTGATATAGCGCGCGGCCCCGCGAAAGCCCAGCATTGGATTTTCTTCTTCGGGCTCGTAGCGCGAACCGCCAATCAGCTTGCGGTACTCGTTGGACTTGAAGTCCGACAGGCGAACAATCACCGCCTTGGGCCAGAAGGCCGCACCAATGGTGGCAATGCCTTCAGCGACTTTGTCAACATAGAACGCACGCGGCGACGCATGGCCGCGCGCCACGCTTTCAACCGCTTTTTTCAGGTCGGCATCGACATTCGGGTAGTCCAGGATTGCCTTCGGATGCACGCCGATGTTGTTGTTGATGATGAACTCCAGCCGCGCCAGGCCTACGCCCTGATTCGGAATCTGGCAGAAGTCAAAAGCCAGTTGCGGGTTGCCCACGTTCATCATGATCTTGATGTCGATCGGCGGCATCTCGCCGCGCAGCACTTCGGTGACTTCGGTTTCCAGCAGGCCGTCATAAATATTGCCGGTGTCGCCTTCGGCGCAGCTCACGGTCACCAGCATCCCATCCTTGAGCTGCTCGGTGGCATTGCCGCAACCAACCACTGCCGGAATACCCAGTTCTCGCGCGATGATCGCTGCATGGCAGGTGCGGCCACCACGATTCGTCACGATCGCGCTGGCGCGCTTCATCACCGGCTCCCAGTTCGGGTCGGTCATGTCCGTCACCAGCACATCGCCGGGCTGGACCTGGTCCATCTCGCTGATGTCATGCACGATGCGGACCGGGCCGGTGCCAATCTTCTGGCCAATCGCGCGGCCCTCGGCCAGCACGGTGCCTGTTCCCTTGAGCTTGTAGCGCTGCTCGGCCTTGCCCTTGGACTGGCTTTTCACGGTTTCGGGACGCGCCTGCAGGATGTATCGCTCGCCATCGGTACCGTCCTTGCCCCATTCGATATCCATCGCGCGGCCGTAATGCTCTTCGATGATTACGGCGTAGCGTGCCAGTTGCTCGACATCAGCATCTGTCAGCGAATAGCGGTTACGCAGTTCGATGGGTACGTCGGTGGTTTTGACCAGCTTGCCGCCGGTTTTTTTCTCGTCGGCTGTGGTGAACTCCATCTGCAGCAGCTTGGAGCCCAGATTGCGCCGGATGACAGCACGATTGCCGGCTTTGAGCATGGGCTTGTGGACATAAAACTCGTCCGGGTTCACGGCGCCCTGCACCACTGTTTCGCCCAGTCCGTAGCTGGATGTGATGAACACCACGTCTTCAAAACCGCTTTCGGTGTCGATGGTGAACATCACGCCGGCTGCGCCCAGGTCGCTGCGGACCATGCGCTGCACGCCAGCCGACAAGGCCACGTCGGCATGGGCAAAGCCCTTGTGAACGCGGTAGCTGATGGCGCGGTCGTTGTAGAGCGAAGCAAACACCTCTTTCATCTTGTGCAGCACGTCCTCAATGCCGACCACGTTCAAAAAGGTTTCCTGCTGGCCGGCAAACGAGGCATCGGGCAGGTCTTCGGCGGTGGCCGACGAGCGCACGGCAAAGCTGGCCTGAGGAGTGCCGGCGCTCAGGCTGGCGAAGCTGTCCCGCACGGCTTGTTCGAACTCCGGCGGAAAAGGCTGGGCTTCGACCATCCCGCGAATCTGCGCGCCGGCCTTGGCCAGCGCCCGCACATCGTCGGTATCGAGCGCATCGAGCTCTGCATTGATCTTGTTGTCGAGCCCGGCATAAGCCAGGAACTCGCGAAAGGCGTGCGCCGTGGTGGCAAAGCCGGTCGGCACTTTCACACCTTGGGCTCCGGTGGGCAGCTGCGAAATCATTTCGCCGAGACTGGCGTTCTTGCCACCGACAGAGTCGACGTCGGTCATTCTCAGGTTTTCAAACGGTACGACCAGGTCGGTCGACTTGAACAGGTTGGACATAAAAATACTCCGGGAGGTTTAAAAATCGGCACCATCGATCCGCTGCGGCATCCAACCTTGTTGTTCTTTTAGGGGGTTGATGCGGCGCACGGGAGCACAAACTGGATAATTGGCACGATTGTAGGGGGCTGTCGCCCGGCGCACCCAACCTGGCTTTCCACTTGACTGAACCGACCATCATGTCCAATCGCACCGTGTTTTTCATTTCTGACGGAACCGGCATTACCGCCGAAACCTTTGGCAACGCTATCCTGGCCCAGTTCGAAATCAGTCCTCGTCATGTCCGCCTGCCCTTTATTGACACCGTGGACAAAGCCCATCAGGCGATCCGGCATATCAACCACACCGGAGAACTCGAAGGCAAACGGCCCATCGTTTTTACGACGCTGGTGAACATGAACATCCTGGCGGTCATCAAAACCCATTGCAACGGCATGCTGCTGGACATGTTTGGCATGTTTGTGGCGCCACTGGAAAGCGAGCTCGGGCTCAAGTCCAACCACCGGGTGGGCCGCTTTTCGGATGCCTCCAAAAGCAAAGCCTACGACGACCGGATCGAGGCGATCAATTTCTCGCTGGCGCATGACGATGGCCAGAGCCACCGCGACCTGGCGGGCTCGGACGTGATTCTGGTAGGCGTCAGCCGCAGCGGCAAAACCCCCACCACGCTGTACCTGGCCATGCAGTACGGCCTGAAGGCGTCCAATTACCCCTTGATTCCTGAAGACTTTGAACGCCGGCAACTGCCGCCAGCGCTGGTGCCGCACAAAAAGAAAATATTTGGTTTGACGATTGCCTCCGAGCGGCTGAGCCAGATCCGCAACGAGCGCCGTCCCAACTCCACCTATTCCAGCCTGGCCAACTGCCGCCATGAAATCCATGAGGCGGAAGCCATGATGCGGCGCGAAGGCATTCGCTGGCTGTCAACCACCACCAAGTCCATCGAAGAAATTGCGACCACCATCCTGCAGGAAATCAAGCCGGAACGGCTGGAGTACTGAATAAAGGTCTTGCGCAAGACGCCCCCGGGAAAAGGCGCAGCACCTGATCGCTCACAACTATGCCTCTCACATATGACGGTTGCCCATTAAAGCTTCAAACATGAAAATCCTCGAATATGACGGCCTCGACACCACCCACGTTGACGCCACCTACCGCAAGGTGGTTGACGCCATTTCAAGCGGTGATTTTCGGGCCGCTCAGGTCAAGAAACTCGCCAACCTCAGTCATGGCAAGTTCTACCGCGCCAATCGTCTGCTGTTTGCCTGGTGCGCCACGGCGACGAGGTGTGCGCCCTGATGCTGGAGATCATTGCCAACCACGACTACGACAGGTCACGCTTTTTACGCTGCGCGAGCATCGACGAGACCCGGATTCCAGACTGCGATGCCGCCGAGGCGATGCACGATGCGCAGCGCCTGCGCTACCTGCATCCGGATCGCACGGTGGTGCATCTGCTCGACAAGCCGATCTCCTTTGACGACACCCAGGAAGCTCTCTTCCGCCTGCCAGCGCCGCTGATTGTGGTGGGCAGCGCCAGCAGCGGCAAGACCGCGCTGACTCTTGAAAAACCCAAGCATGCCGAGGGCGAGGTGCTCTACGTCACGCAATCGGCCTTCCTGGCACAGGGCGCCCGTGACATTTACTACGCCAACGGCTTTGAACACTCCGGACAGGAGGCGGTGTTTCTGTCCTACAGGGAGTTTGTCGAATCGATCCATGTGCCCCAGGGGCGGGAAGCGCAATGGCGTGACTTGTCGGCTGGTTTTCGCGTATGCGCCAGACCTTTCGTCACATCGACGCATCAGCGGGCTAACCGGAGAGATGCTGGAGCGCGCCCGCAGCGCTGTTGTCCTGACTAAAAATTCGAATGAATAATCCCGGATGCAATTGGCTGCCATAGCGTTGAGCGCTGCATTATTCAAAGCCTTCTAAGTTTCCCGGCTAGAATGAAATTGGCGAAAAGTTGCTGGGATGTGCGGAGTTAGCGCTTTCATTCCAGCACAGTCATTTTTGCCACGTCACCCGGAATTTCAAACAGAGACAAGAGCCTGTCCCCAGGCTCTCAATAACAAGACGACAACACGCACATGACAAAAATGATGAACATCGCGGCCGTAACCATGACGCTGGGACTCACGTCGGCTGCCTTCGCACAGTCGGCTGCCCCGGCTGTTCCCGCAGCAGCGCCGCCTGCCTGGATGCAGGGCACAACTGAGGCGCAAGCGACGACTGCGCTACACCCTTTCGCACCGCACATGACGGGCCGGGCATCCAGCGACCTGCCCCTGGACAAGCTTAAGGTTCCGACCGGTTTTAAGGTCGAAGTGTGGGCCGAAGGCATACCCGAAGCCCGCTCGCTCGCGCTTGGCGACAAAGGGACCGTGTTTGTCAGTAACCGCAATCTGAGCAACGTCTACGCGGTCGTTGACCGCAACGGCAAGCGCGAGGTCAAGACCTTGTTTAAGGGCCTCAATAGCCCGAACGGGATCGTGTTCGACAAAGGCACGCTCTACGTCGCCGAGCGTAACCGCATCACGCGTTTCGACGGCATTGAAGACAAGCTCGACAATCCGCCCGCACCCGTTGTCGTGATTGATAACCTCGACCCGACGAAGCAAGCCGGCCATTTCTGGAAATATCTGGCGCTCGGCCCGGACGGAAAGCTTTATTTCAATATCGGCTCTCCGCAAAACATCACCATGCCGACCTACATGGAAGCCGCGATTGTTCGTGTTGATCCGAAGACAGGTGTACTCGAGAATTATGCGCAAGGTGTGCGCAACAGTGTTGGCATGGCTTTTCATCCGAAAACCAAGCAACTTTGGTTTACCGAACACGGCCGCGACTGGATTGGTGATGACATGCCTTCCGACGAACTGAATGTCGTTTCACACAAAGGCGAACATTTCGGTTTTCCTTATTGTTTCCAGGGTGATATCCTTGATCCCCAGTACGGCAAGAACCGTTCGTGCGCTGAATTTACGCCGCCCAAAGTGAAGCTGGGCGCGCACGTTGCGCCGCTTGGCATGCGCTTTTACACGGGCAAGATGTTTCCGGCCGCCTACAACAACAATATGTTCATTGCCCAGCACGGTTCCTGGAACCGAACGGTCAAGCAGGGATACAACGTGGTTCGCGTCACCGTCGATGCCAAAGGCAATGCCAAATCCGAACCTTTCCTCGACGGCTTTTTGACCGACGAAAAAGCGGATCCACCGATGTGGGGTCGCCCGGCAGATGTGCTTCAAATGGCCGATGGAGCCATGCTGGTTTCAGACGACTACAACGGCATCATCTACCGCGTTAGCTACAAAAAATAATGACATCCCACCCCGGTTTTATCGGGCGTATGAGCGTGGCGGGAGCGGCCGCCGCGCTACTCCTTCTCGCGTTTTTTCAGCCGGTTTGGGCAGGCGTTGAAGAAGGTCGCGCCAAAGCTCAAACGTGCATTGCTTGCCACGGGCCTAGTGGTAATTCCGCCAACCCGGCGATTCCTTCCCTGTCGGGCCAGCCAAAGCAGTTCATCGTCTCAGCCTTGTTCCAGTTTCGGGAAGGCAAGCGGGTGAACGCGCAGATGTCGCCCTTCGCTGCCAATCTGACCAATGCTGACCTGAATGATCTGGCTGCCTATTTTTCGGCACAAGTGATTGCTCCCGATCAGACAAAAACAAGCGCGTCGAATATGACGGAAGGCAGGCAACTTTCGGTTCGAAATAATTGCGTTGCTTGTCATGCCGCCAATCTGATGGGCCAGCAACATATTCCACGGCTGGCGGGTCAACATAAAGCCTATCTGCGTGACCAGTTGCGCAGCTTCAAGGCATCTACGCGTGGCGAAATGGACGGCGTCATGACTTCGGCTGCGCAAGCGCTGACAGAGCAAGATATCGACGTTCTTGCCGAATACCTTTCCGGCCTGCCGACTTCGCCCTAGAACTCATCCGTAAATAATATTCACATCCAGCCTGATCTTCCTGACCGCCCTGATGGATGCGGCCAGGTGGTTCAGCGCCACATAGCTGTGATGAAGCTTCTCGTATCGCACCAGCAGCTTGCAAAAGCGATTGAAGCAGTTGTGCGCGACTTCAACGACCCAGCGCCTGACCTTGATAGCATCCAGTACAACCCCCAATTGCCAGCCATCATGCCGGCGGGCTCCGGCCGCGACGAGCGACAACGGGACGCCACGAGCGTCCACCAGCAAGTGGCGTTTACTTCCATTTTTCCCCCCGATCCGTTGGATTGGCTCCTTCTCCCATTGCAGGAATCGGGTGTGGATCGCACTGGCAGCCTGTTCGCAGTACGTACACGACGCCTTCAAAGACAAGCCGAGGGTCTTTTAGCTTGTGCCCACCACCGGCCTTGCGGGTGTAGGTCTGATCGGCCAAGCGCTGGCGTACAGGTATCAGTGGCTCAACACACGGTCATCTCGCATGGGAAACGAGTATGCTTTATTTAAGGATAAGTTCTTGGCCCTATTGCGCAGTGGCTGACGGCAAAAACCCAAGGTAACGTCTCATGCCCAAAACGTCCAGTAGCGCCAACACCTCCACCGCTTCCCCGCGGCGCCTTCCGGCTGCCATCTGGGCGCTGGGCTTTGTCAGCCTGCTGATGGACATCTCTTCCGAGATGATTCACAGCCTGCTGCCCGTTTTCATGGTGACGGTGCTGGGCACCAGCATGTGGGCTGTAGGTTTGATTGAAGGCTTTGCCGAGGCCACAGCACTCATCGTCAAAGTGTTCTCGGGGGTACTCAGTGACTACTGGGGCAAACGCAAGCCCCTGGCGGTACTGGGCTACGGCCTGGGCGCTGCCTCCAAACCCCTTTTTGCACTGGCATCCACGACAGGCATGGTGCTTGCCGCCCGGCTGATCGACCGCATTGGAAAAGGCATACGAGGCGCACCACGCGATGCGCTGGTCGCCGACCTGGCACCGCCTGGCATGCGCGGCGCGGCGTTCGGGCTGCGCCAGTCGCTGGACACGGTGGGCGCTTTCGTTGGCCCACTGGTTGCCATGGGACTGATGCTGCTCTGGGCCAATGACTTCCGGGCGATTTTCTGGGTCGCCATAGTGCCTGGTTTTCTGGCGGT
>JAYWDL010000026.1:0-2715 GCA_043779865.1 Polaromonas sp. | reverse complement strand
CCGGGGGCAACCGTGGCCAGTGTGACCTGCTCCAGCGCCGCCAGGCCGGTGAAGGCATGCATGATGCCCCAGACAGTGCCAAACAGGCCCACGTAAGGAGACACCGAGCCGACCGTCGCCAGAAAGGACAAATTGGCCTCAATCGCGTCAAGTTCGCGCTGGTAGCTGGCGCGCATGGCGCGGCGCGCGCCGTCCATCAGCGTGCCGGAGTCGTCGATGCGGCGTTCACGAAGCTTCTGGTATTCGCGCATGCCTCGGGCAAAAATACGTTCCATGGGTCCGGAATTCTTGGCGTTCTGTGCCGCGCCCGAGAACAGGTCGTTCAGGCTGGTGCCAGACCAAAACTCACGATCAAATTCGTCATTGAGCTTTTGAATGCGTTTGAGCGAGACGATCTTGCGGAAGATGGCGGCCCAGCTTGCGATGGACACGCCGACCAGCAACGCAACCACAAACTGGACCACCCAGCTCGCGTTGAGGATGAGGCTGACAATCGATAAATCTTGGTTCATGTTGGAGCTCTCAAACGGGAAACAATAGCAGCGGGCAAACGCGCAGGCCGCATGCTGGAAGCATCGACCCAGCCAATCCGTATGTGGCCTTCACTCAGTAAAGCATCGGGCCGGGATGACAGAGGGATGTCTTTATGCTCTGATATTAATAGCGCCTGCTGCCCAATTATTAACGACGCGCGGCCCAGTTCAAGAAGACGCGCCGTAACAATCAGTTCATCGTCCAGGCGGGCAGGGCGGTGGTAGCGAATGCTGGTTTCGGTCACGACAAACATGCCGCCCGTACTGTCGCGCAAACGCTGCTGCTGAACGCCCATTGTTCTGAGCCATTCGGTACGTGAACGTTCAAAAAATTTCAGGTAGTTGGCGTAAAAAACAATCCCGCCGGCGTCGGTGTCTTCCCAATAAACACGCACCGGCCACCTGAACTCGCCGTGTGATGAGGTCATGTTAGCGAGCGCCGCGACGGGCGGACCCAAGGAAGGTCAGCCCCTTTTTCTGGTTCAAGGGGCAGCGCGCCGAAGGCTCGCGAAGCGACAAGCGTGGGGGCGACATCAGGCAAGAACAGACTCCAGTCGCCCAATGGCGGTTTTGAGTTGGTCCATGGAACTGGCGGTGGAGAACCGCACGAACCGCTCTGGCGCAGCATGGCCAAAATCGCGGCCGGGTGTGATGGCCAGATGCCCCCGCTTCATCAACTCGAAAGCAAAGGCCCAGCTGCCGCTGGTTCCATCACCCGGACGGGTATCAATGCCCCATCGCGCAGCAGCTTCGGTGCAATCCGCATAGGCATAAAAAGCGCCGTCGGGCATGACAGGAACGCGCAGGCCGAGGCGGTTCAACTCGGGCACGAAATAGTCTCGGCGGGCTTTGAATTCGGAGCGCCTTCGTTCGTACGCCTGAAGGCTTTCCGGCTCAAAGCAGGCCAGCGCCGCATGCTGCGCCACGGTGCTGGCGCAGATAAAAAGGTTCTGCGCGATTCGCTCGATGACAGGCGCCAGCGCCTCGGGCACCACCAGCCAGCCCAGGCGCCAGCCGGTCATATTGAAGTACTTGCTGAAAGAGTTGATGCTGATGACGCTCTGGCCCAGATCGCCAGGCATGGCCAGTGCGGAATGTCCGAAGCGGTCGTCATAGCTCAGTCCCAGATAAATCTCGTCGATCAGCGTGACGCCACCCTGGCTGTGCACGTACGCGTGGATGCGCTGGAGCTCTTCCGGTGCGATGGACGTGCCGGTGGGGTTGGAGGGCGAGGCCAGCAACACGCCACGGGTTCGGGGGTTCCATGCTGCCTTGACTTTCTCCAGGGTCAGCTGGAAGCGCTCCTCGGCCGTGGTCGGAATCAATACCGCGTTGCCTTCAGCCGCGCTGACGAAGTGGCGATTGCAGGGGTAGCTGGGGTCGGGCATCAGGACCTCGTCACCCGCTTCAATCAATGCCAGGCAGGCCAATTGCAGGGCGGCCGAGGCACCTGCGGTGATGATGATGCGGCTGGACGCAACCTGCGCGTTAAAGCGTGTGGCGTACCAGTGGCTGATGCGCTCGCGCAGCGCGGGCAGTCCGGTGGCCTGGGTATATTGGGTAGCACCCTCGCCAATCGCGCGTGAGGCCGCTTGCTGGACCAAAGGCGGCGCGGTGAAGTCAGGCTCGCCGATGTTCAGGAAGATCATCGGCTTGTCGGTGTGCGCCATCTGCTGCGCCAGCAGCGAGGCCTGCTTGGCCACTTCCATCACGTAGAAGGGCTCGATACGCTCGGCCCGTTTGGCAATCTTCACAATGCTTTTCGGTTCGATGTCATCGCGATTGATCGGCCGCGACTTCGGCGGCGCGCAGCGAGGGTGCCATTTTGTGAAGCACGCCATTGACGTACTTGTGGCCATCGGTGCCCCCAAAAGCCTTCGCGAGCTCTATGCATTCATTGATGACGACGCGGTAGGGCACGTCGAGGCAATTTTTGAATTCGTATTCGCCAATCCAGAGCACGGCGTGTTCGACGGGTGAAATCTCTTTCATGGGCCGGTCAAGCAAGGGGGTGATGACCGCATCAAGCGCCGCGGCGTCGCTGATGCAGCCGCGCAGAAGGGCGTCGTAGTGTGCCGAGTCGGCCTTGTGAAAGCCCACCAGATCGCGCGTGAAGGCGTCGATCGAGTCGGCTTCATTGCGGCCCACCAGATGCTGGTAAAGCGCTTGCAAGGCAAATTCA
>JAYWDL010000025.1:0-2718 GCA_043779865.1 Polaromonas sp. | reverse complement strand
CGACTGTCAGGGTCAAGGTTTTAGCTTTGCGGGGCATGTGTCGTCCAGAAGTTTTAGATGACACTTATAGGCCGAAAGAGTTAGTCAGGAGAGCTTAGACCAGGCTATCATCCTTCCTGTCACTTTGTCGGGTGCGACGCGGCAAGTGCAAAGCCAGCACATCCAGCAGCAGATCAAACAGGCGGTCGAGGGCGCCATGCAACAGGCGCGACCCGTGCCTGACGAGCCATAAATCGGAAAATAAGGCTTTTGCGTGCTCCGCATGGGTCTATACAGCTATTTATTTCATAGCAAATGAATGATGAATCATTTATGGAGTTGGCCATCGCGCAGGCCCGCGAAGCCGCTGCTTTGGGGGAGGTCCCAGTAGGAGCGGTGGTCGTGCGGCACGGTGTCGTCATCGCCGCCGGGCGTAACACACCGATTGGCAGGCATGACCCGACAGCCCATGCAGAAATCGTGGCCTTGCGCGCCGCAGCGCTTGCCTTGGGGAACTACCGGCTTGACGAGTGCGAACTCTTTGTCACGCTGGAACCTTGCGCCATGTGTAGCGGGGCCATGTTGGCGGCTCGCCTCAAGCGCGTCGTGTTTGGTGCCGTTGAGCCCAAAACTGGTGCCGCCGGCTCGGTCATCAACCTGTTTGCACAAGAGCAGTTGAACCACCAGACCGGTTTACGGGGCGGGGTACTTGCCGAGACAAGCAGCGCCCTGATGAAAGAATTTTTTCGTCAGCGCCGCGCCGACCAGCGCGAGTTGGACAGGCAGCGTCATCCGCTGCGGGACGATGCACTGCGTACGCCCGATTCCGCTTTTGAACGCTTGCCCGGTTATCCGTGGCCGCCGAACTACATCAGCAATTTGCCAGCGCTGGGCGGTTTACGGATGCATTATGTCGATGAACAGGGCTGCATGGAAGAGGGTAGTGGGCCTCCCCTGACCTACCTCTGCCTTCATGGTAGTCCAGGCTGGAGCTATCTGTACCGCAAGATGATTCCACTCCTGCTGCAGGCCGGCCACCGGGTGATTGCGCCCGACTTGATTGGTTTTGGTAAAAGCGATAAGCCCAAAAAAGAAAGTTTTCACACCTTCAGCCGCCACCGTCAGATGCTGCTTGAACTGGTAGAAAAGCTCGACTTGCAACATATCGTGCTGGTGGTTACGGCGGCCAGCGGTTTGCTCGGTCTTACGCTGCCCATGGCCGCACAACAGCGTTACCAGAGTTTGCGGATTATCAATACCACCAGTATGGTGTTGGAGAACGTTCCACTTTCCTCTGCTTATTCGGTCTGGCGGGAGATGTACATCAAAAATCCCGATGTCAAGCTAGCGTCTGTGGGGGGTCATTGCAATCCTCAGATGAGTGCTGAAGAAATAACAGCCTGCCGAGCTCCTTTTCCAGACAAAGGGCATTGCGCTGCACTTCGTGCTTTTTCAGCCATCGCACGGGTTGGCAATACCTTTGACTGCGCACTCATTTCAAATGAGGCAGACCGATTTTGGTGTGACCTCTGGATGGGCTAGATTTTGATGATTTATAGGTAGTGCTTGACCGAAAACCCTCCAATCCCAGTAACGACGCGGGTTTCCATTGCTTTTGTCGAAGTGAAGATTTTCTAAAACCTGCAGTTTGAGCCATTTTTCTGCCAAATCATGTCCCAATGCCGCGTTTTAGCCAGAGTCTTTGCGTGTGTGTTGCCGCTTGCGAGTTCCCACTTGGGCACCCACAGCGTGCTGGCCCAAGGCCTCAAGCGCGAAGGTATCGACTTCGTGCAGGCCGACAACGCCTTTTTGCGCATTGACGATCTGCCTAGTGCCCAGGCCCTGGCTGACGCATTGAGCCCCGATGTGCTGCACAAGCGCCTGGACGTTTATGCCCAGTGGCTTTGCCCGATACTCGATGTGTTTGGGCAAACCTACCACTGGAGCATTCGCCAAATCGAGTACTCCACTGACCTGATGAGCAAGAGTGCGGAGATATTGACACCCTTGTACGACAGTTTGAGCCGCCAGTCGGTGCTGGCAGCCGATGCGCCACGGGTGGCAAGCTTTCTGGGCAAGAAGATTACCCCCGTTGTAGCCCAAGAAATTGGCTCGCGTCTGAGCACCCGTATCGAGGGCCGTTGCATCAAACACTGCATGGGCTCGGCCAGCGTCAAGATATACGACAAATTTGGCCGTGTGCTGCGCATCGAGACCACCGTTAATGACGTTTCTTTTTTCAAGCACCACCGCAAGGTGGAACACAAGGACGGGCACAGTACGCGAGAGCTCGCTGCCTTCAAAAAGTCGATCTACAGCCTGATCGATCTGCGCGAGATATTGCTGGGGTGCAACCAGCGTTATTTGGCCTTTCTGGGCAGCCTGGATGACACCAGCGCGGGCCAGCGCGATCTGCAGCGCCTGAGTCAGCCCCGCGTGCAGGCTAACACTGAGCACAGCGTCAAGGGATTGAACTTCTTCAATCCAGCGGAGCAAAGGCTCTTGCAGACCTTGCAGCACGGGGAGTTCAACATTCACGGCTGGTGTCGCGCGGACCTGATCCCTCATGTGCCACTGTCGGCCTCGGCGCTGTCGCGCCAGTTGGCACGCTTGCGAACCCTTAGTCTGATCAAAAAAGTTGTCCATACCTATCGCTATTACCTCACCTGTTTGGGACGCGCAGCAATTGCTGCGGCCTGCTCGCTTACCCGATTCAACATCATCCCGGCCATGGCCGGT
>JAYWDL010000024.1:0-7937 GCA_043779865.1 Polaromonas sp. | reverse complement strand
CGCGCCAGCTATGACCGCATCCTGATCGTGAGTGAAGGCAGCAAGACCGAGCCACACTACTTTGGCGAGATTCGAAGTTACTACAAATTGCACACCGCCAATGTGCAGGTGCAGCCCGGTGCGTGGGGTACGCAGCCTTTACAGGTGGTGGAATTTGCGGAGCAGTTGTTCTTGAACGGTGACGCCAACAAAAGCATTCAGCCGCGCGCCTTTGAGCAGGTCTATTCCGTGTTTGATCGTGATGACCACTCTACGTACCACGCTGCATTGGCCAAAGCTGCTGCACTTCGCAGCAAACTGCGAAACGATCTGGGTGCGCATGTGAAGTTCGAGGCCATACCGTCTGTACCCTGTTTTGAGATATGGCTGCTACTGCATTTCGAAGAGGTACTTGCACCCATGCACCGCACCGAGGTGTGTCACCGACTGCAGGCGTATTTGCCGGACTACGACAAAGGGCAAGCAGGGCACTTTGCGGCGACCCGGGCGCAGATTGACGCTGCAACCAAGCGGGCTACCCATCTGGCCGAACAGTTTGATGGGCATAACGCAACCCATCCATACACCGACATTCATCGCTTGGTGAATCTGCTGGCCGCACTTAAAGGTGGGTAGCTATATCGGCGCAGGTTGGGTCGAGTGATTGATTCTCCCAACGAGCCATCGTCGCCTAGATCTAAGCCGAGCCAGCCCTTGCCAACCGCTTGCCTGTTCGCCGCATGAAAGCCAGGGTCAAGGCCGCGATTGACCGGATGCGGGCACGCGGGTGGGGTGTTGCACGCTACAAGGCCGAGTGCAATCCCAGATGCGCAACGAAGGGGTCGAAATCGCGGTCGCTATAAAGTAGGGCCAAGTCCTTTTCAATGGCGCAGGTCGCAATCAGCGTGGCTATGGTTTTTCTGACAGTGACGCCAAGCGCGCGAAGCGTACGGAAATTGCGTGCGGCCTGAATCGCCATGTCCTGCCCACCCAGTTCCATAACTTGCAGCACTGTCAGCAGCTTGAGCGCCTTGTTGAAGTCTGTGTCACTCGTAAACCCCTGCAGCACCTCGGCCAGAATCAGGTCGCCAATGGCCACGGGCTCATTTCCCAGCAGTGAATCCAGTCGGTCGGTCTGGGGCGTGACTGTTCCCCGGAAGTAATCAATCCAGACGCTGGAGTCCACCAGAATCACGCGTTCGACCTCATGGCATTGAGGTCGCCTTGCCAGTCGAGTTTGCCGCGCAGCTCTTTAATCTCTTCTTGCTGACGCAGGCGCAGCAAGGTTTGCAAGCCCAGCTCAACGACTTCACGCTTGGTCTTTAAGCCGGTCAGGCGCAGGGTGTCATTCATCAATTTGTCGTCAATCACGATATTTGTGCGCATGATGTGTATTCCGAATAAATAAGATACACATCTTAGGGCGTACAGGCGTATTTCACAAATTAAACGAACTGCCTCAGCAGGCTGTCTGCCCTCAATTCCGAAACCGCTTGCGCGTCAGCGCCAGCGCGAGCCAGAAGGCCCCCACTGCATACACCACCAGCACCGACAGGTGCTGCAATGCCTGCGCCGGCCACTGGCCCAGAAACAGCGGCCGGATCAGCTCCACGGCAGCGGTCAGCGGCAGCCAGTCCGAGATGACACGCATCACGCCCGGCAACTGGTCGCGCGGAAAAAACACGCCGCTCAAGAACATCGTCGGCGTGAGAAACAGCGAAAAATAGTAGGTGAAAAAGTCATAGCCCTTGGCCAGGGCATTGAAGATCAGCGCAATGCTGGCGAACACGATGCCCACCAGGCCGAGCAGCGGCAAGGCCAGCAGCAGCATCGGGCTGTGGCTGATACCCAGCGCCAGCATCACGCCCAGAATCACGACGCTGGTGAACAGCGACTTGTAGGCGGCCCACAGCATTTCTGCAAACACCACATCGTCCAGCAGCACCGGCGCGTTCATGATGCCGTCCCAGGTGCGCTGCACATTCATGCGCGAAAAAGCCGAGTACAGCGCCTCGAACGACGCGGCATTCATCGCGCTCATGCAGATCGAGCCGCTGGCCAGAAACACAATGTAGGGCACGGCGCTGCCATTAAGCTGGACCTGCCCGATCAGTGCGCCCAGCCCGTAGCCAAAAGCCACGAGCGTGATCAGCGGCTCGGCGATGTTGCCGACCAGGCTGGGAACGGCCAGTTTGCGCCAGACCAGCAAATTGCGCCTGAAGACGGGCAGCCAGCGCCAGCTGATTTGCGGTGGCCTGAACAGGGCTGGCTGGGGGGTTTGGGGTTCGGTCATCATGCGGCCTCCCTGATTTGGCGCCCGGTGAGTTTGAGGAACAGGTCTTCCAGGTTGGCGGGCCGGTGCAGCGTTCGCAGCTCCGGGTAATCGGTCAGTGCGGCCAGCAGCCGCTTGGCGTCGCTGGTGTAGAAAAACAGCGTTTCGCCGCTGACCTCGACCCGTGCGGCCAGCGCCTTGAGCGGCGAGTCCATCAGCGCCAGGGCGCCGGCGCCGTACACCTCGACCACGTCGGGCTCCAGGTTTTGCGCAATCAGGTCGCGCGGCGCGCCTTCGGTCATTTTTTTGCCGTGGTCCAGCACCAGCAGGCGGTCGCACAGGCGTTCGGCTTCGTCCATGAAATGCGTCGTCAGCAAAATCGATTTACCCTGCTGCACCAGCCGCTGCAGGCGCTCCCACATCAAATGCCGGGCCTGCGGGTCCAGCCCGGTGGTCGGTTCATCGAGCAGCAGCAATTGCGGATCATTGACCAGCGCGCGCGCCAGGCTCAGGCGCCGCTTCATGCCGCCCGACAGCTCGCTGAGCTTGGCGTCGGCCTTGTGCGTGAGCGCGGCAAACTCCAGCAGCCCGGGGATGCGCTCGCGGATCACGGCATCCTTCAGGCCGAAATAGCGGCCAAACACCAGCAGGTTTTCAGCGCAGGAGAAATCCGGGTCCAGGCTGTCGAACTGGCTGACAATGCCCAGCCTTTCCTTGATGGCCAGCGCATCCTGCGGCATGTTCAGACTGGGCACATTCCTGCCGTCAGGGAAATAGGTGATGCGACCAGTGTCCGGGCTGGTCAAGCCCAGGCACATGCGGATGGTGGTGGTTTTGCCCGCGCCGTTCGGGCCAATCACGCCCAGGCATTCGCCAGGGGCGATGGAAAAGGACAACTGACTGACGACGGTGTTGCTGCCGTAGCGTTTGGTCAGGTCAACAACTTCAAAAAGGGGCTGGCTCATGCGGCTATTGTGCCCATCCGGCTGGTAGCCCATCCCGGTTGCCCGTACGTTCTTCAGGCGTCCTCGCCATAGTCATGGTCGGGATGGTTCGCCTTGCCCAGCTTCCAGTAGCCCCGGCCGGTGATCTGGCTGCGGGCGACGCCCAGCTCGTCCGTCAGCAGCAGCCGGATGCGGCGCATGGCTGCGGCTTCGCAGGCGAGGTAAATGCAGGTCTGCGTGGCGGGCAGCGCGGCCTGGCGCAGGGCTGCTTCCAGCGCGTGGCCGGCGCGCTGGTTATCGGCACCGCGAACGACCCACTGAATGTCCAGTTGCGCCAGGCTTTGCAGCGCGCGTTCCTCGGCGGCGTCCGCCACTTCCATAAGCACACGGACGCGAGCCGTTGCCGGCAGGCTGGCCAGAATGGTTTCGAAAGCCGGCAGCGCGCTATCGTCGCCAATCAGCAGGTGTTCGGGCGCCTGCGCCGGCAGCTTGTAACCGGGGCCTGGCCCCATCAAAAACAGCACCTGTCCGGCTTGCGCTTGTGCCGCCCAGGTCGAGGCCGGGCCTTCGCCGTGCAGCACAAAATCCACATCCACTTCCAGCGTATCGGGCCGCACGGCCAGCGGGGTGTAGGTGCGCATGGTGGTGGCGCGGGGACCGTCGGGCAGCGGCCGGGTCGGCTCGGTCTGGCCCGGTTCAGGAAAGATCAGCTTCATGTAGCTGGCCGGGTCGTTGACCTCAAAACCCTGCAGCTCTGCGCCAGTGAGCGTAATGCGGCGCATGGCCGGGCTCAGTATCTGCACGCGACTGACTTCAACCCGACGCGGCGGACGGCGTTTGCGCGGTGCATTTTCCGAAATGGGTGAGGTGGAGGAGTCGGGACGGGAACGTTCGGACATGGGGGCTTTCTGACGGGCTTGCTGAAGAGCTGCGTGGCGGCGATAAAGTTGAGAATGATTTTCAACTAAAAGTCGTTGAGGGGCTTGTCGCAAGGGGAAAGCGCTCTCATGGCAAAAGCCTGAAGTACAGTAGTTACGTTCCGCAGGCCTGCTGGACTTTGCCTTGGCCTGATCCGGTTGTGCCTCTACCCAAGCTTTTTACATTTTTATTTCCACCGCCTATGACCACCTTCGGAACCCCTTTATCTCCCAATGCCACCAAAGTCATGCTGCTCGGCTCGGGCGAGCTGGGCAAGGAGGTGCTGATTGCGCTGCAGCGGCTGGGCGTTGAAACCATTGCCGTTGACCGTTACGCCAACGCGCCTGGCCAGCAGGTGGCGCACCATGCGCGCACCATCATCATGAGCGATCCGGCGCAGCTTAAAAGCCTGATTGAGCACGAAAAGCCGCATCTGGTGGTGCCTGAATTCGAGGCGATTGCCACGGCCATGCTGGAAGAACTCGAAGCCGCTGGCACGGTGCGGGTGATTCCGACCGCCCGCGCCGCGCGCCTGACCATGGACCGCGAAGGCATACGCCGCCTGGCCGCCGAAACGCTGGGCCTGCCGACCAGCCCCTATGTGTTCTGCGATTCGCTGGATGAATTGCAGTTGGCCATCGATTCAAAAATCGGTTACCCCTGCATCGTCAAGCCGGTGATGAGTTCGTCGGGCAAGGGCCAGAGCAAGATTGCCTTGCCGCGCGACGTGAAGGCTGCCTGGGATCATGCGATGGCGGGCGGGCGCGTCAGTCATGGCCGGGTGATTGTGGAAGGCTTTATTGACTTTGATTACGAGATCACGCTGCTGACGGTGCGGGCCATATCGTCGAGTGAAGGCGCTGACGGCGGCATCGAAACCCATTTTTGCGACCCGATCGGCCATCTCCAGGTCAGCGGCGACTATGTGGAAAGCTGGCAGCCGCACCCGATGCACCCGGCTGCCCTGCAGAAGAGTCGCGAGATTGCCAAGGCCGTGACCGATAACCTGGGCGGCCAGGGCCTGTTTGGCGTCGAGCTGTTTGTCAAGGGCGACGAGGTTTGGTTCAGTGAAGTCAGCCCGCGCCCGCACGACACCGGCATGGTGACCTTGTGTACCCAGTGGCAAAACGAGTTTGAACTCCATGCGCGGGCGATTTTGGGCCTGCCGGTCAATACCGCGCTCAAAAGTCCGGGCGCGAGTGCCGTGATTTATGGCGGCGTCGATGCGGCAGGCATCGTGTTTGACGGCGTGGCCGATGCGCTGCGGGTGCCCAACACCGATATTCGCCTGTTCGGCAAGCCGACAAGTTTCGTCAAGCGCCGCATGGGCGTGGCGCTGGCCTTCGATCCGGATGTGGACGTAGCGCGGACGCGGGCCAAGCTGGCGGCCTCGAAAGTCAGGCCCCGGGCAGCTTGACGGCCTGGATTGAAATAACCCCATGCATTTTTCCGAGCTGATCTCCTGGGTGGACGATTCGTCGCTGCGTATCCTGCTGGCCGCCGTTGCCAGTGTGCTGCTGGCCCTGCTGGTGCATCGCTTGAGTTCAAGCGTGGTGCTGCGCCTGGCGCGTTCCATGCCGGTGGCGAACACGACGGCGCAGCAATGCAAGGCGCCCGCCCGGCTGCTGCTGCCGCTGATTGCGCTGCAGGCCGTCTGGCATGTCGCTCCCGATACTTTTCCGCTGATCGGCGGTGTTCGCCATGGCAACGTCCTGCTGCTGCTGACGGCCCTGACCTGGCTGGGTCTGCGCGCGGCTCGCGGAGTGGCCCAGGGCGTTATCAACTTGCACCCGATCAATGTCGAAGACAACCTCCAGGCGCGCCGCATTCATACCCAGACCCGCATGCTGGCCCGGACCGCCATGTTCATCGTGCTGCTGGCCGGGCTGGCCCTGATGCTGATGACTTTTCCGGACGCGCGCCAGTTTGGCGCAAGCCTGCTGGCTTCGGCTGGCGTGGTGGGCCTGGTTGCCGGTATTGCGGCGCGCCCGATCTTCAGCAACCTGATCGCCGGGCTGCAGATTGCGCTGGCGCAGCCGTTTCGCATCGACGACGTGCTGATTATTCAGGGCGAGTGGGGCCGGGTCGAGGAAATCACCGGCACCTACGTGGTGCTGAAAATCTGGGATGAGCGCCGGCTGATTATTCCGCTGCAGTGGTTTATTGAAAACCCGTTCCAGAACTGGACCCGCAAGAGCGCCCAGATCATCGGCACCGTCTTCATTTGGGTGGACTAC
Source organism: Polaromonas sp. (assembly GCA_043779865.1). Classification (GTDB taxonomy): domain Bacteria; phylum Pseudomonadota; class Gammaproteobacteria; order Burkholderiales; family Burkholderiaceae_C; genus Polaromonas. The sequence continues at coordinate 1,587 of JAYWDL010000024.1, read as the reverse complement.
CGCATGCCGCTGGAGCCGCTGCGGCAAGCCGCCCGGCGCGCCTGCGAGTCAGCGCCCGAGTGGGACAAGCGGCTGTGCCTGCTGCAGGTGGTGGAGGCGGGCGAACGCAGCATGCAGCTGCGCGTGCTGGTGACCTCGGCCAATTCCAGCCTGAACTGGGACTTGCGCTGCAAGGTGCGCGAGGCGCTGGTCGATTGCATGCAGCGCGAGTACCCGCAGCACTTGCCCTTGACGCGGGCCGAACTGGCTGAGCTGACGACTGCGGATCGCCCGGAAATGCCGCTCAATTTTTCGCCTGATTTAAGTAGTTAAGTTCTCTAGCTGAATACCAACGGGCGCAAGAAGCTATTGAATTAATAGCGTCTGTAGGTCGGGTTAGCGCCGGCTTAAGAACGAACTCACGGACTGTTAAACCCCGCCCCCACGCCAGTCGTGCGCCTCATGCCCCTGCAGCACGGCCTGGGTGTGCCGGGCAATCATCAACTCTTCATTCGTCGGAATGACCCACGCCGCCACGCGGCTGCCCGCCCTGCTGATGCACCGGGCGCCGGGCGCACGCGCCTGGTTGGCGTCCTCGTGCAGCTCGATGCCGAGCCAGGCGGCGTCCCGGCAAACCCGGCGCCGAATCGTTGCACTGTTCTCGCCGATGCCGGCGGTAAAAACCAGCGCATCGAGTCCGCCCAGCGAAGCGGCCAGGCTGCCGAGTTGCTGGCCGATGCGGTACACATACAGGTCGATGGCCTGCCGCGCATGCGGCGTGTTGCTCGCCTCCACGGTGCGCATGTCGCCCGAAACGCCCGAGACGCCGAGCAGGCCGGATTGCCCGTACAGCAGCTTTTCAACCGCCTGAACGCTCATGCCCAGCGCGCTCATCAGGTAAAGCACAACGCCGGGGTCCAGGCTGCCGCAGCGGGTGCCCATCATCAGGCCGTCGAGCGTCGTAAATCCCATGGTCGAGGCGACACTCTTGCGGCCCTGCATGGCGCACAGGCTGGCGCCGTTGCCCAGATGGGCAACGACGACGCGACCGTTGGCAGCCGCGCCAAGGTGGTCGGGCAAGACGCTGGCAATGTATTCATACGACAGGCCGTGAAAGCCATAGCGCTTCACGCCCGCCTGCGTGATGTGACGAGGCAGGGCATAAGCCTGCGCGACCCAGGCTTGCGTGGTGTGAAACCCGGTGTCGAAGCAGGCGACTTGCGGCAACTCAGGCATCAGGCTGGCAATGGCGCGGATGGCCGACAGGTTGTGCGGCTGGTGCAGCGGCGCCAGCGAACTGAAACCATGGAGCTGCGCCAGGATGTCGGGCGTGACCCGCGCGGGCCGCGCAAACAGCGCGCCGCCATGCACCACCCGGTGGCCGACGGCCAGCAGCGTGCGGCCCGCCGCATGCCGCCCCAGCCAGTCGAATAGCTGCTTGAACGCCTCTTCAGGGCCGATTACCGGGTCAGCCGACACGCTGATGCGGCGGTCTTCCAGTAATTCGCCGTCCTGCCCCCACACCAGCAAGCGGGGCGAGCCGCCGATGCCCTCAATCCTGCCATTCGCGATCCGCGTCAACGTTGCGCCAGGATCAACGTCATAGGC
>JAYWDL010000023.1:0-7944 GCA_043779865.1 Polaromonas sp. | reverse complement strand
CCCAGGCCCAGAGACGTTGCACTTTCGCGGCTGCCATCGCGTGCCTTGGCGGTCCCAAACTTGTAGTCGATCTCTTTCTCACCCTGCTCGACGATCGGATAGTAGATGTAGTCGGCGGGTCCGGCGTTTGCCGCAGGGGCCAAAGGCAGGAAAATAGCGAGGAACAGCAATGGCGCTGCCCCCGCCTTGATGGCGGTATACATCGAAACAAACTCCAGGGAGGTTAAAGTAAAAGGGGGAATCAGGCGCGAACGGTCGCGCGACGCGCCGATGCAGTGCGGTGGCCCGCCTGCGCATCGCGCACCCACCGGGCACCGCTCACGATGACCAGCACGGCAAGCGCGTAAAAGGTCAGTTGCAAGCCAGTCGGCTGGGCTTCGTAGCCCACCAGCACATGGGCCAGCGTGCCGACGGGCGAATCGATGCGCAGCCAGGAAGACGTGTCCCACAAAGGCTGCCCCCAGACGTTGATCAGACCCGCTTGTGACAGCGCGCGGGCCAACTGGCTGGCGATGGAGGCTGCCAGCAGCAGAATCAGCATATTGGTCACGGCAAACATGCGCTTCATGGGCACACGCGACAGGCCCAGGTAGATCAGCGCGCCCATCGCAATTCCGAACAGCACGCCCAGCATGGCCCCGGCCATGGTGCCTGCCGACCCTGAACTGGTGGCGTAACCTGCCACAAACAATACGGTTTCGGCACCCTCGCGCAGCACCGACAAGGCCACGACGATCATCAGCGCCCAAGGCGCGTGCGCGCCTTGCTGGAATGAAGTGCCGAGTGCGCGCGCCTCGGCAGCCGCTTTGGCCCCCTGATTGGAAACCCAGACGCAATGCCAGGTCAGCATGGCCAGCGCCACTGCCAGAATGCCCGCATTCACCAAGTCTTGACCGACACCGTCGGCGAGGGCGCTGATGTGTTGGGCACCCGCAGCAAGGGCGAGTGCGCCGGCGCTCCCGGCCAGAACGCCCGCTGTCAGCCAGCGGCTACGCCCTGCCAGCCCGCGCGTTGCGGCGGCTATGATGCCGACGAACAACGCGGCCTCAAGCGTTTCACGGAAAACGATGATTGCAGTGCCGAACATACTTGCTCCGATATCGCGATTTGATTAGAACGTCTTATTCCGCAACGACCACACCCGTGGCGGAGGCCTCGTGGTACTCACCGACAAAGGTATAACGGCCCGGCTTCAGCGGCCCAATGAAAATCGTTGCCTTCGCGCCGGGCGGAACGATTTTTTCGCGGTTCAGGTCATGACTTTCAAACTCTTCGGGGGTGCCGTCCTGGTTGTGGACCACGAGCTTTATACGCTGGCCGACCGGAACTTTCAGCTCGGCAGGCTCGAATTTGTGGTTCTTGATGACTAGCAATACTTCAGGCTCGGCGGCCAGTGCGCCGCTTGCGAGCAGGCTCACGGAGAGCAAGGAAAAAGCCAGGGATCTAAATAGGTTCATGGTGTGGAAGGCCAACCGCTGGAGGGTCGGTAAATAAAGTTAAATCAATTAGAGAATATTAATGCGAACGATTCGTATTGTCAACAAAAAAAGTTTCCTGGCTCATCAGGTTAATGCCGAAAATGCCTTCTCTGCCGCCCGCACCACCGCCTGGCGCAGCCACACATGGGCGCTGCGCTGCTGCGAACGACGGTGCCACAGCGCATCGATATGCACCGGCGACACCTGGAACGGCAAGGGGCGCAGCGCCAGTTGCCCGGCAATGCCGGTGATTTCCACGAAATGGCGCGGCAGCACGGTGAGCAGGCTGGAGTTGGCCACCACCCGGCCAGCGGTAAAAAACTGGTTGACGGTCAGCACCACGCGCCGCTCCCGGCCCAGCGCGGCCAGCGATTCGTCAATAAACCCGTAGGGCCGGCCTGAAAAACTCACCAGCATGTGGCGCGCCGCGCAGTAGCGGTCAAGAGTGAGCGTGCCGCTGGCCAGAGGATGGTCTTTGCGCATCACGCACACATACTCGCCGTCATACAAGCGCTGGAAGAAAAAAGGCATCGTCTCGCCGCTTTGGGCCTTGGCCGTCAGGTCAGGTAGCACCGAAGGGAAATAGCCGACTGCCAGGTCACAGGTTTCCTGGTCCAGCATCGCTCGGGGGTCGCGTGTGATGAGCGGCACGACGCGCAGGGCTACCCCGGGCGCTTCCTGTTCCAGCGTGTCGTTCAGGCCCGGAATGAGGCTTGCCGCCGTCGCGTCGGCCATCGCCAGCACAAAAGTCAGGGTTGCCCCGGCGGGTACAAATTCGTTCGGAACCAGCGACTCCTGCAACTGCCGCAGGGCTTCGCGCACAGCGGGCCAGATGGCAACGGCGCGGGGCGTGGGCGCCATGCCCTGGCCACTGCGCTGCACCAACTCGTCGCCCAGTGTCTGGCGCAGGCGGCGCAGCGCATTGCTGACGGCCGGCTGCGTCAGTGACAGGTTGCGCGCTGCCCGGGTCAGGCTGCGCTCGGCCATGACCTCGTCAAAAACGCGGAGCAGGTTCAGGTCCAGCGTGCGGAAATTCGTGGAATTCAAGTGTCATTCTCCGGCTTGGGCGTCACACCATTCGGCCCTGACGTTTTGGTTTTGCACGTGACTGCGCAGTATCAAGTGCGCATTAAAAGTCCGTATTCTGAATTATCACTGTCATGAATGACTTGCATCACAAATATAAAGTTGAATAATATAAGTAGAAACCCTAATATAGCCCTGTCCGCTGCAAACACTGACTGGCGGAACAGTTAAAGGAATTCATCATGACCAGCTTCATCAATATCAAATATTCTGCCCAGCATCATGGCGCCGACCGGGTCGAGTCGGCGATGGATGCCGCGCAACAGATGCGCCACGGTTTTTCCGGGACGCGTGGTCTGGCAACGCTGTTGCTGTCTGCCTTGACAGCGGCCATCATGGTTGTTGCTTACCAAGTCATGGACAGCGTTGCCGAAGGCCATCTGCTGGTAATGTGGATAGCCCTGTGGGCCGTGGCGTTCGCGGCGCTCGCGCTCTTTGCGGGCACAACACGCCAGCTTGCGGCGCGCACTAAAAACAGCCTTGATGCGTGGTCACGCAGCCTGGCTCAAGCCCGTGCTGACCAGCGTCTGTGGACCATGGCCAGACAGGACGACCGCTTGATGGCCGACCTGCAGGCAGCCATGATGCATGAAGAGGTACAGGCTGAAATCGCATCGTCAACAGTGCTTGCCCGAGCCGCAAAGTCCCGGTCTGCAGTGAGACTGGGCAGTTCGGTAGTGCGTGCCAGCCAGCGCAACTACATCTAGGCGTCTGGCGAACCCGCCAGCCGTGGCTGAACGGCAAACCAAAAAAGCCACCGGATCCGGTGGCTTTTTGCATTTCAGCTGATTGATCCTAAGCATTGCCTGACTGCGAAGGCGCAACCCAGGTCACGCCTTTGCACTTCGGCCATACCGCTTCAGGCCGCCAGACGGCGCTCAATCGCGGTTTTGGTTTCGGCCAGTTCCCTGGGCAGGTGATGTTCGAGTTTCTTGAACAGTTCGTCATGCAGCTCCAGCTCTTTCAGCCAGGCCGCTTTGTCCATGCTGGTCACGGTATTGAACTGCTCGGCGCTGAAGTTCAGGCCAGTCCAGTTCAGGTCTTCATAGCTGGGGCTGATGCCGGTGACATGTTCTTCGCCATTGCCCTTGCCTTCAATCCGCTCAATCATCCACGCCAGCACCCGCATGTTTTCGCCGTAGCCAGGCCAGACGAATTTGCCGTCTTCGCCCTTGCGGAACCAGTTGGTGGTGAAGATTTTTGGCAGCGTGGCACCCATGGCCTGCAGCTTTTCACCCATGTTGAGCCAGTGCTGGAAGTAGTCGCTCATGTTGTAGCCGGCAAAGGGCAGCATCGCAAACGGGTCGCGGCGCACCACGCCGGCCTGGCCGGTCGCCGCTGCCGTGGTTTCGGAGCCCATGGTCGCGGCCATGTAAACGCCTTCGACCCAGTTGCGCGCTTCGGTCACCAGCGGCACGGTGGTCGAGCGGCGGCCGCCGAAAATGAAGGCGTCAATCGGCACGCCTTTCGGGTCGTCCCAGGCGCTGTCGAGCGCCGGGTTGTTGGTCGCGGCGACGGTAAAGCGTGAATTCGGGTGCGCGGCCTTGGCACCGGTTTCTTTCGCAATCTGCGGCGTCCAGTCATTGCCCTGCCAGTCAATCAGGTGGTCTGGCAGCGCTTGGTCCGGCACGTCGTGCTCCATGCCTTCCCACCAGACGTCGCCGTCATCGGTCAACGCGACGTTGGTGAAAATCGTGTCGCGGTCCAGGCTGCGCATGCAGTTCGGGTTGGTCAGCAGATTGGTGCCGGGCGCGACGCCAAAGTAGCCGGCTTCGGGGTTGATGGCGTAGAGCTTGCCGTCGGCGGCGGGCTTGATCCAGGCGATATCGTCGCCGATCGTGGTGACTTTCCAGCCGTCAAAACCAGCGGGCGGCACCAGCATCGAAAAATTGGTCTTGCCGCAGGCCGAAGGAAAGGCCGCGGCCACATGGTACTTTCTGCCCTGCGGATTCGTCACGCCCAGAATCAGCATGTGCTCGGCAAGCCAGCCTTCGTCCCTGCCCATGGTCGACGCAATACGCAGCGCAAAGCATTTTTTGCCGAGCAGCGCATTGCCGCCATAGCCGGAGCCGTAGGACCAGATTTCGCGCGTCTCGGGGTAATGCACGATGTACTTGGTCTTGTTGCATGGCCATTTCACGTCCTGCTGGCCTTTGGCAAGCGGCGCGCCCACGGTATGAACGCAAGGCACAAAATCGCCTTCAGTGCCCAGCACATCAAAAACGGCCTTGCCCATGCGCGTCATGATCTTCATGTTGACTGCCACATAGGCGCTGTCGGACAGCTCAATGCCGATATGCGCAATCGGCGAGCCCAGCGGGCCCATGCTGAAAGGCACGACGTACATCGTGCGCCCGCGCATGGCGCCGTCAAACAGCGGCTGCAGCGTGGCGCGCATTTCGCTTGGCTCCATCCAGTTGTTGGTCGGGCCGGCATCTTCCTTGCTAGCCGGGCAGATGTAGGTGCGGTCTTCCACGCGCGCCACGTCGCTCGGGTCGCTTTGCGCCAGAAAGCTGTTCGGGCGCTTCGTTTCGTTGAGTTTTTTAAACGTGCCGCTATCGACAAGCTGCTGGCACAGGCGCTCGTACTCGGCTTCGCTGCCGTCGCACCAGTACACGGTGTCGGGCTTGCACAAAGCTACCATGTCGGCAACCCAGGCAATCAGTTTTGCGTTCTTGACATAGGCAGGTGTATTGAGCGTGAGCCCTTGCATGACAGGTTGGTTCATCGAAAACTCCAAGGTTGAAAAATGTGATTTCGATAAACGTCGGGCGACAACAGCAAGGGCTGCGACCTCGGGACATTTATCGAAATGAGACTTGAATAACGCTCAAGGCGCTGTCACAAGTCCTGCATATGCAGCGCGTACGATTCACTTAAATCCACACATTCCGGCCGGCGGGCAGGACCGCAAGCCAATAATGCGGTTGCGGCACCATCCGCAGCAAAACGATGGAATCACGTTTTTTTGGCTTGCGCAGCTTGGCTTGAACAGTCATTCTAAGAACATCGCTACAAATTACTTCATTCTTATGGTCAAAAGATATGCAAAACTTGCATAGGGTTATGCGCATGTTATCGTTAGGGTGACAACAATTCAGGCTGTTGAACGCACTGCGCAGAAAAGGATTCAAGTGTCGAATTTGCCTGCCGGTCCACCCATCCACCAAGATCAGCTGGCCTTGCCGCAGCCAGCCAGGGCTTGCCGAATTGCCGCTGCAGGAAGATGCAGGGTGATAGCCTGGCTCTTGCGTGCCGCTTTGGTGATGACTTGCGCAGCCGGGCTGGCTGGCCCTGCACATTCGCAATCCGTTCCCAAACCCGCGCTGGTGGCGGCTGCCGCCAATTTGCAGCAGGTGCTGGCAGAACTCGTGCCGCTGTTTGAGCGCGAGCAAGCGGCCAGGGTGAGTGTCACCCTGGGTTCGTCGGCCAATCTTGTGCGGCAAATCCAGCAGGGCTTGCCGGCCGAGCTTTTTTTGTCGGCCGATGAGGACTTTGCATTGCGGCTGGCCGACGCCGGCCTGACGCTGGACCGCGGCACGGTGTACGCCACCGGCCGCATCGTGCTGCTGGTGCCGTCTGATTCACCGGTGACGCTGGATGCCCGATTGAACGGGCTGAAAGCCGCGTTGCCGCATATCCAGAAATTTGCCATCGCCAATCCTGAACTTGCGCCCTACGGCAGGGCGGCTGTGCAGGCATTGCAAAAGCTGGCGCTCTGGCCGGCCCTCAAGCCAAGAATCGTGCTGGGCGAAAACATTGCTCAAACCACGCAGTTTGTCAGCAGCGGCGCTGCGCAGGCCGGCATCACCGCCTTGTCGCTGGTACACGTGCCCGAGGTGGCGGCGCGGGTGCGTTATGTACTGATTCCCGATGACCTGCACGCACCCTTGCGCCAGCGCATGGTCCTGCTTAAAAATGCCGGTCCGGCGGCCCGCGCGTTTTACGACTTCCTGCAGTCGCGGGCCGCAAAAGCTGTGCTGGCACGCTACGGCTACGCCTGAGGCGGGCAGGCCGCGCCAATAACCTGGTCTGTCCGGCTGTTTGCGACAATAGACCGTTATGGATTGGCAAGCCGCCCGCGTTTCACTGACCCTTGCTGTCTGCACGGCTGCCCTGCTGTTGCCGCCGGGCGTGTGGCTGGCGCGCTGGCTTGCGACGACGTCCTGGCGCGGTCGCCCCTTGGCGGAGGCACTCTTGACTCTGCCCCTGCTGCTGCCGCCCACGGTCATCGGGTTTTATCTGCTGATTTCGCTAGGCCAGGGCTCGACGCTGGGCAGCTGGCTGGCCGCTACCCTCAACCTGCGGCTGGTCTTCAGCTTCGAAGGCCTGCTGCTGGCCAGTCTGCTGGTGAACCTGCCCTTCATGGTGCAGCCGCTGCAGCGCGCGTTTGCCGCCATTCCCGGCAGCCTGCGTGAAGCCGCCTGGGTTTGCGGCCTGAGCCCGTGGCGCACTTTCTGGAAAATCGAATTGCCGCTGGTCCTGCCCGGCCTGCTCGCCGGCGTGGCCTTGAGCATGGCGCACACGCTGGGCGAATTCGGCGTGGTGCTAATGGTCGGCGGCAGCATCCCCGGCGAGACCAAAACATTGTCGATCGCGATTTACGACCGGGTGCAGGCCTTTGACGTGGCCGGCGCCCATGTCATGGCGCTGGCGCTGGTCGCGTGTTCGCTGGCGGCGCTGGCCTTTGTGTTTGCCGCGGGCAGCGCCCGTCCGCTACAGGAACGATAGCGCCTGGCGCCCGTCCTTATTGCGCATGCTGCAAGTTTTACTTGAAAATGACGGTCCCATCCGGCTCAACGCCGGGTTTGACTGCGCGCCTGGCGAACTGCTTGCGCTGGTCGGTCCTTCGGGCAGCGGCAAGACCAGCGTTCTGCGCGCCATTGCCGGCCTGCTCAAAAGCCCGCAGCTGCAAGGCCGCATCAGCGTGGGCGACCGGGCTGAAGACCTCTGGTTCGACAGCGCGTCTAGCCGCTGGCAAACGCCGCAGCAGCGCCGCGTCGGACTGGTGTTTCAGCACTATGCGCTGTTTCCGCACCTGAGTGCTATTGAAAACGTAGCTATTGCCGCTCGCCCCTATTGCGCAAAAGCCTATTTTGATGCTTTATTTGAACGCATGGGCCTGGCCGGCCTGCAGCAGCGCCGCCCAGCCCAGCTGTCAGGCGGCCAGCAGCAGCGTGTGGCGCTGGCGCGCGCGCTGGCGCGGGAGCCCCGGGTGCTGCTGCTCGACGAGCCTTTTTCAGCCGTCGATGCGCCGACGCGCCAGACGCTGTACCGCGAACTGGCCGCGCTGCGCCAGAGCGTCGCGATGCCGATGGTGCTGGTCACGCACGACTTGCACGAGGCGCGCCGGCTGGCCGACCGGGTGGTGATTCTGGAC
>JAYWDL010000022.1:0-2729 GCA_043779865.1 Polaromonas sp. | reverse complement strand
TTTGGCGACGGGTGGCGGGCGTTGGCCATTGCGACGCAGCAAAATCTTCATCTTGACACAGTGTATGACCGGCGTAAGCATTGGCTGGCGGAGGGTTTGTAAGCGCTCCAGCAACCCCAGTAAATCAAGCGGCTGTTAGGCCCGATAAATCTGGTATGCGCAGATTCCAGGGCAGCAGCGCCTCAACCTCTTCGACGGTCTTGGCCGCAGGCAAATCACGCAGCACCTGGCGCAGCCAGGTGTAGGGCTCCAGCCCATTGGCCTTGGCCGTCTGCACCAGCGAGTAAATGACAGCACTGGCATGGGCGCCGGCCGGCGTGTCACTGAACAGCCAGGCCTTGCGGCCGATCACAAAGGGCCGAATCGCATTCTCACAGCGGTTGTTGTCAATCGGCAGATCCCCACGCTCGGTGTAACGCGTGAGTCGGCTCCACAAGTTGCCCATGTAGGCCAAAGCCGCGCCGAGTGCACTCCGGGGCGTGACCAGTGGCTGCGTTTTTTGCAGCCACGCCTGCAACTCAGCCAGAACGGGCACGCTGCTGTGTTGACGCGCCGGATGACGAGCATCAACACTGGCCTGCTTGTGCGCGCGCTCAATGCCGTACAACTTGCCAATCAAGGCCAGCGCCTCATCGGCTTTGCCGCGTTTGCCCTTGGGCTGCACCCGGGCGGCCTCGACAAAGCGCCGGCGCACGTGAGCCCAGCATGCCAGGCGCTCAATCCCCTCGGTGCGCTCCAGCGCGTTGTAGCCGTCATAGCCATCGGTCATCAAATAACCGTTGAACCCCTCCAGCAGGCGCACCGGCACCCTGGAGCTTCGGCTCGGGTCGTAGTCATACAGAACGACAGGCGTGTCCGGCGGCCCGCCGGTCTGCACCCACATGTAGCTGTTCGAGGTGGGCGAGCGGTCTTTTTCCTTGAGCACCTGCACCACCGTCTCATCCATGTGGATCAGGGAGCCGTCCAGCAAGAGGTCGCGCATCAGGTTATGCAGCGGCTGCAGCCAAAGCGGGCCGAGCCAATGACCCAGCGCGCCAGCGTCTGGCGCGGCACCGGCGCGCCGTGCCGCTGCAGCACGTATTCGAAGCGTGCCAGCGGCAGGCCATCGACGAACTTGACCACCAGGAGCATGGCTAGGGAAGTCGGCGCTGGCGTTGCTCTTGGGCAGGGGCTGCGGCGGCAAAGCCGCCGTGACGGGGGCATGCACGCTGCCGGGGCAGCCGTAGCGCTTGCGGATGTGGCGCAGCACGCGCACCTGCATCGGCACGATGTCAAACTGCTCGCTGATGTCCTGGCCGATCTCGACCATGGGGGTGCCGCAAGGGCAGATGCGCTGGGCCTGGGGCACCTCATGGACCACGTCCATGCGGCTCAACTCCGCAGGCAGGGCAGAGCGCTTGCCCCGCGCAGCAGCAGCAGGCTTCGTTGATGACTGGTTGGCGCTGCCCGTTGGCAGCTCTTGCCCGGCGATGTCGGCGGGGATAAGCGCAAGGTCTTGTGCATCCGTGCTTGATTGCGCCAAGGCTTCGGCTTCATCGAACAAGCGGCTCTGGGCGGACAACTGCTCGGAGCTGACGCCGAACAAGCAGGCGGCGTGCCTGCACGGCTTGCTCGATCATGCGGATGACGTAATCTTGCGCCTCTTGCCGAATGCTCTGCACGGCCGTCTGGTAGGCGGCTTGGCAGGCTTGCTCACAGGCCTTTTTTTGCGCCTGGAGCAGCGTTTTGAGCGCGTCAATATCGTGCGGCAAAACAGTCGTTCCAGAGAACTCCGGAAACACGATTTTCAGAGGAGAAAAAGGCGTTTCAAGGGATTCCAAAGACATGCCGTATTTTAGCCGCTTCTCCTATGAAACGGAGGAAAAATGAAGCGTTTTATGGGGTTGATTTCGCCATAAATCGAAGCCTTCGAGCAGCCATTGAAATTCGACCAAACTGATCGTCTGCAGGCTCGCCTGGCCTTCTTTGGGCCAGGCGAATTTCTGCGCTTCCAGGCGCTTTTGCCACAGGCAAAATCCGTTGCGGTGCCAGTACAGCGCCTTGATCTTGTTACGCTGGCGGTTGGTGAAGACGTACAGCGCGCTGGCAAACGGGCTCAGGCCAAGTTCAAGTTCGACCAGCACGCTCAAGCCGTCGATCTGCTTTCTGAAGTCAATCGGCTCGCGGCACAAATACACCTGCTCGATCGGGCAGCCCGGATGCATCAGCGCGCTCCCTGCGCGGCACGCCCCAGGGCGGCCAGCCACTGCGGCGCAGGCAGCTCTGTCATCTCCAGGCGCATGCCCGGCGCCAGCACCAGGGTGCAGCTGCACGCAGGCGGCGCCTCAACGCTCGGGCAAACGCGTAATGCCACGAATTTACCCACAGGACCGCTCTGGGCGCGCCCGCCGGTCGGCGCCTTCAGCTTGCGCTGCCAGTAATACAGAGCCGCCACGGAAATTCCATGCTGCCGGGCATAGTCACATGCCGAAGCGGCTTGCACCCTGGCTGCCGCCACATGCTGCGTCCAAAATTCCGTTCCCATCTTCATGCTTGCTCCAGTTCAATTGAGATGCAGCAAGCATGCGCAAATCAGGACCCGCCGACAAGGCTGGGCTTTATGGAGCACTTACGAGGGTTTCGCCTCGTTGGCGGACAAAAACCGCTGTGGAGCGCCATCGAAGGTGAGTGCGGCGCACAGGGAGCAGCTGCGCACATGGGCGACACAGGAGGCGCTGACGGCGCGTGAG
>JAYWDL010000021.1:0-2731 GCA_043779865.1 Polaromonas sp. | reverse complement strand
TCCGCGAGGTCAATATCGGCTTTAACCGCATGGCCGCACAGCTGTCAAAAATCGAACAGGACCGCTTGGTCATGCTGGCCGGAATTTCCCATGACCTGAGGACGCCGCTGGCACGGCTGCGCCTGGAAACCGAGTTGAGCGTGGCGGATCTGGACGCGCGTGAGCATATGGCTGCCGACATTACCCAGCTTGATGCAATCATCGACAAATTCCTGGACTATGCCCGGCCTGAGCCGACGCTCCTGGAGCCGGTTTCGCTCAACACCGTGATTGACGCTGCGGTGTATGCCGTGGCCGACTATCAGGACATGCGCATTAACGTAAATATTCCCGAGGGCATTGATGTCCTGGCTGACAAGGTCGAACTCTCCCGCGTCATTTCCAACCTGCTGGAAAACGCCAGACGCTATGGAAAAACAAGCGAGACGGGCATCGCACTGGTGGACATTGCCGCCATAGTCCGTGACCAGTGGGTGTTTATCAAGGTACGTGACCATGGCCAGGGTGTAGCACCGGCCAGCCTGGCCAAACTCACAAATCCCTTTTTCAGGGGCGATGCAGCCCGCACTGCAGCGACAGGGGCTGGCCTGGGCTTGGCGATTGTTGAAAAAACGGTTCACCGCATGGGCGGCATGTTCAGCCTGTCCAACACCAGCTCAGGCGGGCTTGCCGCTCATATCAAGCTGCGCCGAAGCTAAAGTTGACACCCCGTCAAGGTAAGTCTTATAGCCATAACGGGCTTTAGCGCAAGCACTGCATGGTCAACATGCTATTAAAAAAATAGCAAATCCCTAGTAAAACACCAGCAGCGCCACCGCACGGGCTTCCAGACTCAGACCCTGACCGACCGGCCCCAGCTTTTCGGCGGTCTTGGCTTTGACATTGACCTGGCCCTCTTCCAGACCCAGGGCCCCGGCAATCCGCGCGCGCATCGCCTGAATGTGTGGCGCCAGTTTGGGCGCCTGGGCGATGACGGTGCTGTCGATGTTGCCGATGCGCAAGCTGCGTGCGGCCAGCAGCCGTCCGGTTTCATGCAGCAGAAGCATCGAGTCGGCCCCTTTGAAGCGCGCATCCGTATCGGGGAAATGGCTGCCAATATCGCCCAGTCCCGCCGCGCCGAGCAAAGCGTCGATGATGGCGTGCAAAAGCACATCGGCATCCGAATGGCCAAGCAGGCCCAGCGGGTGTGCAATCTCGACGCCGCCGATGACCAGCTTGCGCCCCGGCACCAGGGCATGTGTGTCCCAGCCTTCGCCAATCCGGAATTTTGGAAACTGAGTGCTTTGGGGAGAATTCATGAACAGGGTTTTCGTTGAAAAAGAAAATAGTTTTGTGTAGCAATCAGCGGCATCAGCCAGCACGGAGCCGGTTCAGCAAAATCGTTTCAGCCAGCGCAAAGTCTTCCGGGTAAGTGACCTTGAAATTTTGCGCGTTGCCGGCGACCAGTTTCGGCGCCAGGCCCAAGGCTTCGACAGCACTGGACTCATCCGTAACCGCCGCGCCTGCTGCAGCCAGCGCCTGCATCAGCGTACCGATGCGAAACATTTGCGGTGTCTGGGCGAGCCATTTGTCGCTGCGCTCCAGCGTGCCGCCAACACGCCCATCAAGTTCGTACTTGAGCGTATCGGGCAGTTTGTGCGCCAGCAAGCCGCCCACCTCGTCGTGCTGGCAGGCGTCGATCAGCTGATTGATTTGAGCCGGTGTGATCAGGCAGCGGGCGGCATCGTGGACCAGCACCCAGTCGCTGATTTGCGACCCTGTCTGGATCAGCCTGTCAAGCCCCTGGCGCACGCTGTCGGCCCGGCTGGCACCGCCACAGGCAGCGACGTCAAACAATTTTTCCGTCATCGCGTCAAAAAACCTGTCGCCAGGCCTGACTACCACCAGCGTGCGGGACAGGCGCTCAACGCCCGAAAAAGCCGCCAGCGTGTGCAGCACCATCGCCTGGCCGGCAATCACCCGGTATTGCTTGGACTCGCCCAAGTGGGAAGTTCCCGCCCGGCTTCCCTGCCCGGCACACGGAATCAGGGCGAAAAAACGGGCGCTGGAACGGGTATCAGCCGGGCTTGTCATCATCACTTCATCATAGATTCTAAAATTGGGCGATGCACCTTCCCCTACTTGTTACCGGTAAACGCTACACCCTGCCCCAGCCTGTTGGCTCCGCCGACGCTTTATGGCTGGCACGACTCGGGCAACGCGAGAAAGCTGCGGGCAAACTTACCGCCATCATCACGTCGGACGCCACCACGGCGCAGCGCCTGATGGACGAGATTGCGTTTTTTGCGCCCGATCTGCGCTGCGCCCTGTTCCCCGACTGGGAGACGCTGCCCTACGACACTTTCTCGCCGCACCAGGACTTGATCAGCGAACGGCTGGCCACGTTGTGGCGCATCCAGCAGCGCGACAAGGACACCGGCGCTGATGTCGTCATCGTGCCGGCCACCACAGCGCTGTACCGACTGGCGCCGCCCAGCTTTCTGGCCGGCTACACCTTTGAGTTCAAGGTCAGGCAAAAGCTCGATGAAACGCGCCTCAAAGCCCAGTTGACGCTAGCAGGTTACAGCCATGTCACGCAGGTGGTCAGCCCCGGCGAATACGCGGTGCGCGGCGGGTTGATTGACCTTTTCCCGATGGGCTCGCTGGTGCCCTACCGGGTCGATTTATTCGATGACGAAATCGACAGCATCCGCACCTTTGACCCCGACACCCAGCGCAGCCTCTACCCGGT
>JAYWDL010000020.1:0-2735 GCA_043779865.1 Polaromonas sp. | reverse complement strand
CGCTTACCATGGCGGCATGCCCACCACCCATCTTTTGTACCTGCACGGCTTTCGCTCCTCGCCGCAATCGGCCAAGGCCAAAAAAATGGCCGCCCTGGTCGCTGCCCGCCATCCGGCTGTGATCTGGTGGTGTCCCCAACTGCCGCCCTCGCCGCGCGAAGCCATGGCGCTGCTGGACCAGGGCCTGGCCGACTGGCCCCCTGAATCCATGGCGGTTATCGGTTCCTCGCTGGGGGGGTTTTACGCCACCGCGGTGGCCGAGCGATTTGGCTGCAAGGCCGTGCTGCTCAATCCTGCGGTCAATCCGGCGCGCGATCTGGCCAAGCACATCGGCGAGCAGACGGCCTGGCACAACCCTGACGAGCACTTTTTCTTTGAACCCCGCTTTGTCGAGGAACTGCGCGCCTTGCAGGCGGGATCGCTGAAAATCCCGGAAAATTACCTGGCGATCATTGCCAAAGGCGACGAAGTGCTGGACTGGCGCGAAATGACGGCGCGCCATGCGGGCGCAACAATAAGCCTGCTCGAAGGCGGCGACCATGCCTTGAGCGACTTTGATGCGCAGCTTCCGCTTATTCTGGATTTTCTGGACCTGGCCTGAAATACTGACTGGCCGACAGCCCCGCCAGGGCGGCCTGATTACACTAGCCGCACGCCCCGCAAGGCAAATTACCCAGGCTAAAGGATTTCGTTGTGTTTGTATTGTTTGAAGAAACCGGCAAATTTCTGGCCGGCCGGATTTTGTCGGAAACCGATGCGTCGCTGCAGGTCGAGCTTGACTCGGGCAAGCGCGTCAAGGTCAAGGCGGCGAATGCGCTGCTGAAGTTTGAAAAACCCACCCCGGCCGAACTCATCGCCAGAGGCCAGCAGGTCGGCGAAGAGATTGACCTGGACCTGGCCTGGGAATTTGCCAGCGACGAAGAGTTCAGCTTTGCCGATCTGGCACGCGAGTATTTCAGCGCCGATGCCGCCAAGCCCGCGACGCTGGAGCAGCAGGCCGCGGCCCTCTTTCGCCTCTATGACGCGCCGCATTATTTCCGCCGCGCTGGCAAGGGCCGCTTCAAAAAAGCGCCAGCCGAAATCCTGCAGCAAGCCCTGGCCGCCATCGAAAAGAAAAAGCAGATCGTCGCCCAGATTGCTGCCTGGGCCGAGGAGTTGGGTCAGGGCCAATGCCCCGCGCCGATTCGCGAGCAGCTTTACAAAATTTTGTTCAAGCCCGACAAGAACAGTCCCGAGTACAAGGCCGTGGTTGATGCGTCGCGGGCCACCCACACCGCGCCTCTGGAACTGCTGCAAAAAGCCGGCGCCATCGCCTCGCCCTACCAGTTCCACTGGAAGCGCTTCCTGTTCGAGAACTTTCCCAAGGGCACGGGCTTTCCCGCGTTGCAGGCGACGCCTATCAAGGACGAACTGCCGCTGGCCGACGCGCGAGCGTTTTCCATCGACGATTCCAGCACCACCGAGATTGATGATGCGCTGTCGGTGCAGGGCTTGGGTAGCGGCACTATTACGCTGGGCATCCATATTGCAGCGCCTGGCCTGGCCGTGTTGCCGGGCAGTGCCATCGACGCCGTCGGCCGCGCCCGCATGTCCACCGTCTATATGCCCGGCTACAAGCTGACCATGCTGCCCGATGACGTGGTCAAGGCCTATACCCTGCAGGAAGGCCGCAACTGCCCTGCCCTGTCGCTTTACCTGATGATCGATGAAGCAACGCTGGAGATCACCGGCAGCGTGACCCGGCTGGAGCAGGTGCCCATCGTCAGCAACCTGCGCCACGACGCGCTTGACAGCACGTTCACCGAAGCGTTTTTTGAAGCCGCGCAGGTCAAACCGCCGGTGGATGTCCAGTGGGGCGTGGAACTGACGTTTTTGCACCGCCTGGCCAGACACCTCAAGGCCCAGCGCGAAGTGGTGCGCGGCAAGCCAGAAAACTTTAACCGGCCCGACTACAACTTCAGGCTCGACAACCCTTCGGGCCAGGAGCCCAAGGGTAACGAGCTGGTCAGCATCAGCACGCGCCAGCGCGGCGCGCCGCTGGACCTGATCGTTGCCGAAGCAATGATTCTGGCCAACAGCACCTGGGGCCAGTGGCTGGCCGAGCATGGCGTTCCCGGCATTTACCGCAGTCAGGCGAGCCTGGCGCCCGGCGTGAAGGTGCGCATGGGCACCAAGGCGCTGCCGCACGCCGGCATCGGCGTGAAAAGCTATGTCTGGAGCACATCGCCGCTGCGCCGCTACACCGACCTGGTCAACCAGTGGCAGATCATTGCCTGCACCCGGCATGGCCGCACCGCCGCGCTGGCCGCGCCCTTCAAGCCCAAGGATGCCGATCTTTTTTCAGTGATTTCATGCTTTGACGGCGCCTACAGCGCCTACAACGGTTTTCAGTCGGGAATCGAGCGCTACTGGACGCTGAAATACCTGCAGCAGAACAACATCACCGAACTGACGGCGACAAGCTTCAAGGACAACCTGGTGCGCGCCGACGAGCTGCCGCTGGTGCTGCCGGCGCTGGGCGCGCAAGGCCTGCCGCGCGGCGCCAGGGTGCGCATCAGGCTGGGCGCGATTGACGAAATCACGCTGGACATCTCGGGCACCGTTATCGAGCGGCTGGACGCGATGGCCGAAGAATCCTCGGGCGTGCTGGAAGCTGAGCAAGGTGAAGACGGTGAAGACGGCGAAGAAGACCTGGCTGCCGGCCCGATATCCATTGCCGTCGATATCAACGAGCC
>JAYWDL010000019.1:0-2737 GCA_043779865.1 Polaromonas sp. | reverse complement strand
AGGGTATTTACTTTGCCATGATCACGCTGGCCCTTGCTCAAATGGTGTATTTCGTCTGCCTGCAGGCGCCTTTCACCGGTGGTGAAGACGGCTTGCAGGGCGTGCCGCGGGGCAGTCTGTTCGGTATCTTTCCGCTGGCTTCAGACACCGCCATGTACTATTTTGTCGTAGCAATTTTTGTTCTTTGTTTTCTTTTTATCTCGCGCATCGTGAACTCGCCCTTCGGCCAGGTGCTGAAGATGATCCGGGAAAACGAACCCCGCGCCATCTCGCTGGGCTACCAGGTTGACCGCTACAAGCTGCTGGCCTTTGTGCTGTCGGCGGCACTCGCCGGACTCGCTGGCTCGCTCAAGACGCTCGTGATGGGCTTTGCCACGCTGTCGGACGTGCATTGGTCGATGTCGGGCGAAGTCATCCTGATGACGCTGCTCGGCGGTGTGGGCACCTTCTTTGGTCCGGTGCTGGGCTCGGGCATTGTGATCGGGTTGCAAAACCTGCTGGCCGACAAAGTCGGCTCCTGGGTCACCGTCATCATCGGCGTAATTTTTGTGGTCTGCGTTCTGGCTTTTCGCAAGGGCATCGTGGGCGAATTGCAGGCTTTTCTGGAACGTCGCCGCGCCGCACCGGACCGCCAGTCTTAACCAGTCCGGCAGACAGACGACAATTACCGGACTACCACGGCAGGCAACTGCCGCGGTAGTCCCTGAAGCTGCCGGTAGCCGCCCAGCACGTCGTCGCCAATGCTGCCCACTTTGGCTGAAACAAAGGCCGCCACGCAACGCCATTTCCTGGGGAAAAGCGGCAAAAAATGCTTCATCAACAGCGCCCCATCTGTAGGCGATTCAGCCTTGCCGGCCAGATTTAGCAGACACTGGTCATGACTGAGGCCAAGCTTCATTTTGCTACTCTATTTATAGCTACTAGCGCACGCACAGCTTGCGCAAGAGGCTGATTTGATCATAAAAACGGCTTGACCCGCTCACGATTCATCGTCAAGCAGGCGCACCCTGACGCTTTTGCCTTTAACGCGGCCCAGCGCCAGCCGGTGCAGCGCGTCGGCCGCAATGGCCCGGTCCACCGCCACATAGGTCGAAAATTCGTTGACGCTGATTTTGCCGACCTGCTCGCGCGTGAAGCCGGCCTCGCCGGTCAGCGCGCCAAGCACATCGCCAGCGCGGATTTTTTCCTTGCGGCCGCCAACGATTTGCAGCGTTGCCATCGGCGGGCGCAGCGGCTCCTGGCTGGCGGGCGTGAGTTCGGCCACCTTGTGCCATTCGGACTCGGCTTTTTGCAGCTGCTCGATTTTGCCGACCGAGCCCATCTCGTTCATGCTGGCCAGGCTGATGGCCCAGCCTTCCTCGTCAGCGCGGCCGGTGCGGCCAATGCGGTGAATATGCACTTCGGCGTCAGGCGTCACATCGACGTTGATAACCATTTCCAGCTGCGAAATGTCCAGCCCGCGCGCCGCGACATCGGTCGCCACAAGCACCGAGCAGCTGCGGTTGGCAAACTGCACCAGCACCTGATCGCGCTCGCGCTGCTCCAGCTCGCCATACAGAGCCAGTGCGCTAAAGCCCTGCCCTTTGAGCACCGCTACCAGGTCGCGGCACTGCACCTTGGTGTTGCAAAACGCCAGCGTGCTGACCGGGCGGTAGTGATTCAATACCAGTGGCACGGCAGGCAGACGCTCGCTTTCCTTTACTTCATACCAGCGCTGGCGGATTTTGCTTTTTTCATGCTGCGCCTGTACGGTAACGGTTTGCGGGCTTTTCATGAACTGCTGGCTGATTTTGGCAATGCCTTCCGGATAAGTGGCTGAAAATAGCAGGGTTTGCCGCTCTTTCGGGCATTGTTTGGCGACAGTTGCGATGTCGTCGAAAAACCCCATGTCAAGCATGCGGTCAGCTTCGTCGAGCACCAGCGTGTTCATCGCTTCCAGATTGAGATTGCCGCGCGCCAAGTGGTCCATGATGCGGCCGGGCGTTCCGACCACGATGTGCGCGCCGTGCTCCAGGCTGGCAATCTGGCCGCGCAGGGCGACGCCGCCGCACAGCGTGACGACCTTGATGTTTTCTTCGGCACGCGCCAGCCGGCGGATTTCGGTCGTGACCTGGTCGGCCAGTTCGCGCGTGGGGCACAGCACCATGGCCTGCACCGCGAACCGGCGCGCATTGAGGTTGGCCAGCAGCGCCAGCGCGAAGGCTGCGGTTTTGCCACTGCCGGTTTTGGCCTGGGCAATCAGGTCTTTGCCGAGCAAGGTGATCGGCAAACTGGCCGCCTGAATCGGCGTCATGCTCAGGTAACCGAGCTGCTGTAGATTGGCCAGTACATGAGCAGGCAGGGACAGGGCGCTAAAGTCAGTGGATGAGGTGATCATCCACCGATTATCGGTGTGCAGCCGATTGGCGACGACTGTACTGGCTCAGTCGGGCCAAAGCCCCAAGGGAGGCCAGCCGGCGACATCTCTGACGGCCCCCCAGCGCAAGGGCAGCGACGCATCAACCCGCCGCATGGACAGTGCCTTGAAGCTCAACAGGCGCTGAGCGCCTTTAAAAGCATTCAGCTACGGGCCGTCCCACACGATTTCGACCGTCACTGCCAGGTACAAAAGGTCACCGCTATCTGTCACTCACTAATATCAGATTTCCTTACCCGCGAGGAATCATGATTGGCACGTTACACGAGACGAAAGATCATTTCCGCCCCAGTTTCTGGGTGGCAGAACGCTTGGTCGGTC
>JAYWDL010000018.1:0-2738 GCA_043779865.1 Polaromonas sp. | reverse complement strand
ATAGCAATGTTGCGCCGTCAAATTTATTTGCTCGCGAGCACCCCGGCCGCCAGCCTGGCCTTCAGCGCAGGTAGCGCCGCCAGCATGGCCGTTCGGCCGGAGTCAATGGCGCGTTGCCGGGCCGAAAAATCGGCGCTCTTCAAGCCGGTGAGCGAAGGCCGCACCACCACATCGGCCTCCTTCAGCTCGTACTGGTTGATGCTTTTGCCCATGATGGAGAAGGTCTGCAGCAAAATCTGCAGCGTATCGTCGGCAGGATTGCCCTCGGGCGGACTGGAAATATCAACGGCAATCACCACATCCGCGCCCATCTCACGAGCAAAGCGCACCGGCACCGGCGATACCAGGCCGCCATCGACATACTCGTGACCATTGATCTTGACGGGCACAAACACCGCCGGCACCGCACTTGACGCTCGCACCGCCGTGCCAGTGTCACCACGCCGGAACAGCACCGCCTGCCCGCTATTGAGGTCAGTCGCGACAATGCCCAGCGGAATCGCCATGTTTTCAATCAGCCGACCGGCGACCAGCTGGTTGACATAACGCCCCAGCGCGTCGCCGCGAAACATCCCCTTGCCAAAAATCGGCAGCATCCAGTCGGTGATGGCGACCTCCTCCATGCTCAGCGCCGTCTGCTGCAGTTGGGCGCTGGTTTTGCCGCTGGCATAAATGGCCGCCACCAGGCTGCCTGCTGATGTGCCCACCACTAGCTGAGGCTTGAGGCCGGCTTCTTCGAGTACGGCAATCACGCCCACATGGGCAAAACCGCGCGCCGCGCCGCCGCCCAGAGCCAGCCCTATTTTCAGCGGCTTCCTGATGACAGGGCCAGTTGCCACATCACTTATTGCGGGTGGCTTGACGGGTGTCACGGGCGCTGAAGAACAGCCCGCAAACAACAAGGCAGGTAATAGCAGTTGCCACAGCAGACCTTGGCAAGCCCGGGCTGTCCGTAGTTTCACCGCTACCCTGGTTTCTTTGACAGAAAGGCTCTGCAGCCTGCAAATTTCCGTGGCGTAGGTAATACGACTAATTCTCATTTTAATTAAGCTCATCCAGTTCAAATCTTTCACAATCTTTCACAATCTTTCAACGTGTTCAACAAAGCACCGATGTTCACCTGTCTTGCATTTGCCGCCGCAGCCTGGTTGGGAGCCTTGGGTGACTTGAGTAAGGCCAGCGACCAGGAACAGGTCATCAATCTGTATTTTGCCCGTCACTCGCCGACCGACGCTCCTGGAGACAGGCTGGCAGCCGAACGTGGCGAGCTGAAAGTCCGGCAGATGCGGGACCGCGTGGGTTTGAAATAATCTGCAGTGCCTGGAAAAAAGCCTGGTCCTTGAACAATGGTTGGGCTTTTTGATGGGCCATAATTGATCCTCGGATTGACGTTTACGTTAACGTCAATTCTCGAACCTTTTCCGTTTCGTTTTCCCCCCACGCTTTCAACTTTCAACTTTCAACTTCAAAGGAATAACCCCATGGACATCGCAGGCAAAGTATTTATCGTCACCGGTGGCGCATCAGGTCTGGGCGAAGGCACGGCGCGGATGCTGGTCGCCAATGGCGGCAAGGTCGTGATTGCCGACATGCAGGCCGAAAAAGGCGAAGCCATTGCCAAAGAGTTGGGCAACGGCAACGCAACTTTCGTGAAATGCGACGTGAGCCAGGAAGCCGACGGCCAGGCGGTGGTGGCCAAGGCCGTATCCATGGGCAAGCTGATGGGCCTGGTGAATTGCGCCGGCATTGCGCCCGCAGAAAAAACGGTCGGAAAAAACGGCGCGCACAGCCTGGCCGTGTTCAGCAAAACCATCACCGTCAACCTGATCGGCAGCTTCAACATGATTCGCCTGGCCGCCGACGCGATGGCGAAAAACGACCCCGAAGCCACCGGTGAGCGCGGCGTGATAATTTCCACCGCTTCCGTAGCCGCTTACGACGGCCAGATTGGCCAGGCCGCCTACAGCGCCTCCAAGGGCGGCATTGTCGGCATGACGCTGCCAATTGCCCGCGATCTGGCGCGCAACGGCATCCGCAACATGACGATTGCTCCCGGCATTTTCGGCACACCGATGATGTTTGGCATGCCGCAAGAGGTGCAGGATTCGCTCGCCGCATCAGTGCCCTTTCCGTCGCGCCTGGGAACGCCGCAAGACTATGCCAAGCTGGCTAAACATATTTTTGAGAACGACATGCTCAACGGCGAGGTGATTCGCCTGGACGGCGCCATCCGTCTGGCACCGCGTTAAACTAAGGACACGCCCCATGACCGAGATCGACAGCCCCAAGCGGCCCACCGCGCCTGCCACCCACCGCGCCGTCGCGCACATGACCGGCTCGCTGCCGATGGGGGGCCAGGTGGCGGACACGCCGGTGTTTGCGTTTGATCACACGCCCGATGGGCTGGAATTTGGCGCCCAGCCGGGTCTGCATCCCCAGCGGCGCGACATCAGCCTGGACGGCTTGCTGGCGTTTGAAATCAGCGATGTGATCACGTCGGCTGAATCCGACGCGCTGGTGGCGGCAACAGAACTGCTGGGCTATCGCGATGAAGCACCCGGCATTCAGACACCCCCCGGCATGCGCATGAACAAGTCGGTGCACTGGATCGCGCCGGCCGTGATGATGGCCGAGATCCATCGCCGCATCGCCCCGCTGCTTCCGCAGGCCATCGAGAACAGGCCGCTGGCGCCGCGCCTGAGCCAGCGCCTGAACATGTACCGCTACGACACCGGCGA
>JAYWDL010000017.1:0-2747 GCA_043779865.1 Polaromonas sp. | reverse complement strand
TAGCCATTACAGTCCTTGGCAGTGTTACCTCACTACAGGCCCAAACGCCAGACGCAAAAATCGAATGGGCAACCAAAGTTGTCACCCTCCAGCAGGGGCCTGAGCTTGAACGTCTGGTATCGCAACTCGCAGCAAGCACCGCTCAGGAACTGATCGCCAACTGGGGACCAAAGCTGCAGGCCAACGTACCCAAAGCCAAACAACAGAAGGCATCGGAAGACCTCAATGTCGAGCTTAAAAAGTACGCAGAGGACGCCAGCAAGCTGATCGGCAAGCAGGTCAAGAAAGTCAGCACCGACGTTCTGATTCCCGCCTATGCGGAACGCTTCACCGTGGACGAGCTCAAGCAAATCGCGGCATTTTTCGAGTCACCCGCCATCAAGAAATACCAGTCCACCGCTCCCGAAATGGGCAGCATCTTCGTCCAGAAGCTGATTGACGCGTCGCGCGCCGATGTGATTGCGCGCGCCAGACAGTTCGACGATGTGGCGTTGAAGATCGTCGGCAAGTCTGAGGTGGAGCCCAAAGCCAGCAAGCCAGCCAAAAAATGACGCGGCCGTTCAATTTCTCGGCCGGTCCGGCCAATTTGCCGGAAGAGGTTTTACAGCAGGCCGCCGATGAAATGCTTGACTGGCATGGCTCGGGAATGAGCGTCATGGAGATGAGCCACAGGGGCAGGGAATTTATCTCCATTTACGAAAATGCGGAAGCCGATTTCCGGGAACTGCTGGCAGTCCCCCAGCATTTCAAGATTTTGTTCATGCAGGGCGGTGGGCTGGCGGAAAACGCGATTGTGCCGCTGAATCTTTCGCGTGGTGAGATGGCAGACTTCATCGTTACCGGCAGTTGGAGCGACAAGTCGCAAAAAGAAGCACGCAAATACTGCGATGTGCAGATTGCTGCCACCAATGAAGGCAGCAGTTACACCAGCCTGCCACCAGCCTCCACCTGGAAGCTGCGCCCGAACTGCAGCTATGTCCATCTTTGCAGCAATGAGACCATCAACGGCGTTGAGTTTCAGGCTTTGCCTGACCTGAAGGCCTTGGGAAGTGACGCCCCGCTGGTCGTCGATTTTTCTTCGCATGTCGCCTCCCGAAGCGTTGATTGGTCCAGGGTTGGTCTGGCGTTTGGTGGTGCGCAAAAAAACCTCGGCCCGGCCGGAGTGACTTTGGTCGTAGTGCGGGAAGACCTGTTGGGTCACGCGCTGGCCATCTGCCCCAGCGCGTTCAACTACAAGACGGTAGCTGAGAGCGACTCCATGTACAACACACCGCCGACCTACGCCATTTACATCGCGGGCCTGACTTTCCAGTGGCTCAAGCGTCAGACTGAGGGCCAGGCGACGGGCGTCGCAGCCATGGAAATGCGCAACCAGACCAAGGCGCAACTGCTTTACGATGCCATTGACCAGTCCGGCTTGTATGTCAACAAGGTCAATGCAGACTGCCGTTCACGAATGAATGTGCCCTTTTTTCTTCGGGATGAAACGCGCAATGAGGCGTTCCTGATTGGCGCCAGGGCTCGCGGCCTGCTGCAGCTCAAGGGACACAAGTCGGTTGGCGGAATGCGTGCCAGCATCTACAACGCCATGCCGCTCGCCGGCGTTCAGGCACTGGTGAGCTACCTGCAAGAATTCGAAAAAGAACACGCCTGACATGACTGCCAACCTCGCGGATTTACGCGTCCAGATTGATGCCCTCGACAGGGAATTGCTCAGCCTTCTGAACCGGCGCGCGCTGGTCGCCGAAAAAGTTGGCGAAGTCAAAAAACTCGAAGGCACCGCTTTTTTCCGGCCCGACCGGGTCGCCCAGGTGATAGAGAAGATTCAGCAGGCCAACACCGGACCGCTCAAGAATGAGCATGTGGCCGCTGTGTGGCGCGAAATCATGTCAGCCTGCCTGGCGCTTGAATCGCCGGTGGCAGTTGCCTATCTGGGGCCGGCAGGAACATTCAGTGAACAGGCTGCGCTGCAGTTTTTCGGCACGAGTATTGAACACGTTCCCTGCATCAGCTTCGATGAGGTATTCCGCGCAACGGCAGCCGGCAGCGCGAGTTACGGAGTGGTGCCCGTCGAAAACTCAACCGAAGGCGTGGTATCGCGGTCCCTGGACCTGCTGCTGAACTCACCGCTGCACATAGTCGGCGAAGTCAGCCTGATGGTGCGGCACAACCTTCTTCGCCTTACAGACTCGCTGGAGAACCTTGAGGCCGTTTACGCCCATCCGCAAGCTCTGGCCCAGTGCCAGGGATGGCTCACCACCCACTTGCCGCATGTCGAACGTCGCGCGGCTTCAAGCAATGCGGAAGGCGCACGACTGGCCACCACCAACCCCGCCTGGGGCGCTATCGCGAGCGACCGTGCTGCAAGCCAGTTCGTGCTGCATACCGCTGCCCGCGCCATTCAGGATGACGCCTTCAATCGCACCCGTTTTGCGGTGGTATGCCTGCCACAAACACTACCGTCTCCGCCCGCTTCCGGTAAAGACTGCACCAGCATCGTGGTGTCGGTTCCGAATCGCCCGGGTGCAGTGCACGACATTCTTGTGCCGCTTAAAACCCATGGCGTCTCCATGACCCGGTTCGAATCACGACCGGCACGTTCTGGCCAGTGGGAATACTATTTTTATATCGACCTGCAAGGCCATCCATCTCAAGACCACGTCAAGGCCGCGCTGGCTGATTTGCGACGGCTTTGCGCGTTTTACAAGGTCCTTGGCACCTACCCCGTCGGCGACTGATCCCCATAG
>JAYWDL010000016.1:0-2752 GCA_043779865.1 Polaromonas sp. | reverse complement strand
CGCGCCGAAGTTCAGGGTCTGCGTGATGGCCGCCACATCAACCTTGCGCACCAGGCCTGAATGCTTGAAGTCCACGCCATCAAGAATGCCCACCGGCCTGGCGGTGATGAAGTTGCCCGAAATCACCCGCACGGTGGAGCCCGCCATCGGCGTGTTCGGCAATCCCTGGCTAAAAGCCGCTTCAATTTCATAACGCAGCTGGCCGGCGGCTTCCTGGGCGCTGTCGAGTGCCACTTCGTCGGTGATGCGCATTCCGTGCGAATACCTGGCTTCGTGGCCCTTGGCCTTGAGTTGCTCGTTCACCTGCGGCCGAAAACCGTGAACCAGCACTATTTTGACGCCCATGCTTTGAATTAGTGCCAAGTCTTGCGCAATGTGCTGCAACTTGCCTGCCGCAATCGCTTCGCCGGCAATGCCGACCACAAAGGTCTTGCCGCGATGCGTGTGAATATAAGGCGCCACCGAGCGGAACCACGGAACAAAGGTGAAATTGAAAACGGTGGACATGGGCGCTTTCGGATTCAGGAATCAAACAAGGTAATTGCAGGAGGCGGCTGACGGGCGGAATGACTGCCTGCCCGGTTTGTGGGGCAGCCGAAAAATTGCCCCGAGTGTAAGGGAAGGAGGGCGACGGGAGTGAAGCGGGAACCTGGCGAGAACGTCGATAATTCACGGCTTCGCGCAAGCTCTGAGTTTGCTGTCCCGTTTCATTCATCTTCACCGGTTCTTCCTTGTCCTCGTCACCGCTAGTCATCACCGACATTACCTTTCCCGAATCGCTGCCGGTCACTGCGCGTCGTGACGACATCACGGCGGCCATAGAGGCCAATCAGGTCATCATTGTTTGCGGTGAAACCGGTTCCGGAAAGACCACGCAGCTGCCCAAAATTGCGTTGGCCATGGGCCGGGGCAAGCTCAACTACGCGCCGGGGCAGCGCGCAAAACTGATTGGCCACACGCAGCCGCGCCGTATTGCCGCATCCAGCGTGGCCAAACGCATTGCCGAAGAGCTGAAGACTACGCTGGGCGATGTGGTCGGCTACAAGGTGCGCTTTCAGGACCGGCTAAGCCGCGATGCGTCTGTCAAGCTGATGACGGACGGCATTTTGCTGGCCGAAACCCAGACCGATCCGTTGCTGAACGCCTATGACACCATCATCATTGACGAGGCGCACGAGCGCAGCTTGAATATCGACTTCTTGCTGGGCTATTTACGCCAGTTGCTGCCGCGCCGGCCAGACTTGAAAGTGGTGATCACTTCTGCCACGATTGACGCGCAACGCTTTGCCGATTACTTTGCCTCCGCCAAAGGGCCCGCGCCCGTGATCATGGTGTCAGGCCGCATGTTTCCGGTGGAGCAGCGCTACAGGCCGTTTGAAGAGTCCCGTGACTACGATTTAAACGATGCCATTGCCGATGCGGTCGATGAGCTTTGGCTCAGCCCTCACAGCGCCGGCGACATTTTGATTTTTCTACCGGGTGAACGTGAAATTCGCGAAGCGGCAGACCATTTGCGCAAGCACCTGTCCCACCAGCCGCTAAACCGCAACGCTGAAGTGCTGCCCTTGTTTGCCCGATTGAGCCAAGCCGAACAAGACCGGATTTTTGATGGTCACAGTGGTCGACGTATCGTACTTGCGACCAATGTAGCCGAAACGTCTTTGACTGTTCCGGGTATTAGATACGTTATTGATGCAGGCACAGCAAGGGTCAAGCGCTACAGTTTCAGGAGCAAAGTCGAGCAGTTGATGGTTGAACCGGTCAGCCAGGCCGCCGCCAACCAGCGCGCCGGGCGTTGCGGCCGCGTGGCTGACGGCATTTGCATACGCCTGTATGACGAGCAGGATTTCTCGGGGCGCCAGCGTTTTACAGACCCCGAGATTTTGCGAAGTTCGCTGGCTTCTGTGATTTTGCGTATGAAGGCGCTGCGTCTGGGCGCGATTGAAAATTTTGCATTTATCGAACCGCCACAAGGTCGCGCAATGGCCGACGGCTACCAGTTGCTGGCCGAACTGGGTGCCGTAGACGACGACAACGAACTCACGCCGATAGGCCATACGCTGGCCAAATTGCCGCTTGACCCCCGCGTAGGCCGCATGATTCTGGAAGCCAAAGACCGGCAGGCGCTGGATGAAGTGCTGGTCATCGCCAGTGCACTGAGCGTGCAGGATGTGCGTGACCGCCCGATGGACAAGCAGGCGCAGGCCGATCAGGCCCATGCCAAGTTTGACGATGACAAAAGCGAGTTCAGCGGGTATCTAAAACTCTGGAAGTGGCTGGGTGATGCGCGGGGCGGCCATGACGCCGTGCATAAATTAAC
The DNA here is from genome assembly GCA_043779865.1 of Polaromonas sp. Lineage (GTDB taxonomy): Bacteria > Pseudomonadota > Gammaproteobacteria > Burkholderiales > Burkholderiaceae_C > Polaromonas. The sequence goes on along the minus strand of JAYWDL010000016.1, from coordinate 432 downwards.
GAATCGCCAATACGAAACCCTCTTAAGAGAAAACTACGTCAACATGCGGCGCGTCCGGGAGTGGCGCGACATTCATTCGCAACTGCACAGCGTTATTGGCGAGCAGGGCTGGCAACTCAATACCAGGCCTGCCAGCTACGAGCAACTGCATTTGTCCATGCTGTGTGGTTTGCTGGGCAACCTGGGCCAAAAAAACGAAGAAGAAGACTGGTACCTGGGTGCCCGTGGCATCCGGTTTTACCGCCATCCAGGTGCCAAGCTCAGCAAAAAACCGGGCCGCTGGATTGTGGCAGCCGAACTTGTCGAAACCACACGGCTATTTGGCCGGGGCATTGCCGGCATAGAGCCGCAATGGGTCGAGCAAGTGGCAGGCCATTTGCTCAAAAAACAATTGCTGGACCCGCATTGGGAGAAAAAAGCCGCGCAGGTTAC
>JAYWDL010000015.1:0-2754 GCA_043779865.1 Polaromonas sp. | reverse complement strand
TGAGCGTCGGCATCAATCTGCCCAACATGTCGCGCGAGGAAAAGCAGGCCGCCTACAACTCGGATATCACCTATGGCACCAACAACGAGTACGGGTTCGATTATCTGCGCGACAACATGGTGTATGAAGTCGGCGACCGGGTACAGCGCGGCCTGAACTACGCCATTGTTGATGAGGTGGATTCGATTTTGATTGACGAGGCCCGCACGCCTCTGATCATCAGCGGCCAGGCCGAAGACCATACCGAGATGTACATCGCGATCAACAAGGTGGTTCCCCTGCTGACGCGCCAGGAAGGCGAAGCTGATCCACGCACCGGCGAGGGCGTGACCCAACCCGGCGACTACACCATCGACGAAAAGTCCCATCAGGTTTTTTTGACCGAGCAGGGTCACGAAAATGCGGAGCGTATTCTGTTCGAGCTTGGCCTGATTCCCGAGGGCGCGACGCTCTACGATCCGGCCAATATTTCGTTGATGCACCATGTGTACGCGGCTTTGCGCGCCAATCTTCTGTACCACCGCGACCAACACTATGTCGTGCAGGAGGGCGAGGTCGTGATTGTGGACGAGTTCACCGGCCGGCTGATGTCGGGCCGCCGCTGGAGCGATGGCCTGCACCAGGCCGTTGAAGCCAAGGAAGGCGTGCAGATACAGGCTGAAAATCAGACACTGGCCTCGATTACCTTCCAGAACTATTTCCGCCTCTACAAGACACTGGCCGGCATGACGGGAACCGCCGACACGGAGGCCTACGAATTCCAGGAAATTTATGGGCTGGAAACCACCGTGATTCCGCCTAACCGCGTAAGCCGGCGTGATGATCAGCTCGACCGTGTTTACAAAACCACGCGGGAGAAGTACGAGGCGGCCATCAAGGACATTCGCGAATGTTTTGAGCGCGGCCAGCCGGTGCTGGTGGGGACGACTTCGATTGAGAACTCCGAAATCATTGACGAGTTGCTGATCAAGGAAAATTTGCCGCACCAGGTGCTCAACGCCAAGCAGCATGCCCGTGAGGCCGATATCGTGGCGCAGGCGGGGCGTCCGAAGATGATCACCATTGCCACCAACATGGCGGGCCGGGGCACCGACATTGTGCTGGGTGGAAACGTTGAAAAACTGATCGAATCGGTTGAAACCGATGAGTCGCTGGACGCTGCCTTGAAAGAAGCTGAGGTTGCCCGCTTGCGTGTCCAGTGGAAACAGGAGCACGAGCAGGTCACCGCACTGGGCGGTTTGCGCATCATTGCAACCGAGCGCCATGAGTCTCGCCGTATTGACAACCAGCTGCGTGGCCGTTCGGGTCGTCAGGGCGATCCGGGCTCGTCGCGCTTTTTCCTGAGCCTGGATGATCCGCTGATGCGCATTTTTGCCGGCGACCGCGTCAAGTCCATCATGGAGCGGCTGAAGATGCCTGATGGCGAGGCGATTGAAGCCGGCATCGTAACGCGCAGCATCGAATCGGCCCAGCGCAAGGTCGAAGCACGCAATTTTGATATTCGTAAGCAGCTGCTTGAATACGACGATGTGTCCAATGACCAGCGCAAGGTGATTTACCAGCAGCGCAATGACATCATGGATGCCAGCAATCTCCAGCCGCAAATCGCTTCCCTGCGCGAAGGCTGCTTTACTGATCTGACGCGGCAGTACGTCCCGGCTGAAAGCGTCGAGGAACAATGGGATGTGGCCGGGCTTGAAACAGTGCTGCGGGAGGAGTGGCACATTGAGTTGCCCTTGAGCCAGGAACTCGAAGCCGCCACGGCCATCACCGACCATGATGTGCTTGAGAAAGTCATTGCTGCCGCTAACACCGCGTTTGCCGAAAAACTCGTGAAGATTGGCGAAGAAAACTTCACCCAGTTTGAGCGCGTCGTGTTGCTGCAAAGCATTGACAGCCATTGGCGCGAACACCTGAGCGCGCTGGATTATTTGCGCCAGGGCATTCACCTGCGCGGCTATGCCCAAAAGCAGCCCAAGCAGGAATACAAACGCGAAGCCTTTGAGTTGTTTGGCCAGCTGCTCGACAGCGTCAAAAACGAAGTCACCAAAGTGCTGATGACAGTGCAGGTCCAGTCGGGCGAACAACTGGATGAGGCGGCTGAAGCGATGGAAAGCCGGGCTGAAAACATCGCCAACGTCACTTACACCGCACCGACTGAAACCGGTGACACGGTAACGACGGTGGATGAAGAGTCACAGCGGCGGCGGCAGGCAGTTCCCAGCTCGGCTATGCCGCGTGTAGGCCGCAACGATCCTTGCCCCTGTGGTTCGGGCAAAAAATACAAGCTCTGCCACGGCAAGCTGAACTGATTCGTTGCGCGGCTCCGCCTTCATGACGTAATAAACCTGTTTTTCTGGAGTCAAGTACATGCCTGTCAATCTGGTTGTCACGCCCGCTGCGGACCTCTATCCTGTGCCCGGCGTGCGATGGGGCATTGCAGAAGCGGGCATTCGCAAGGCAAATCGCAAAGACCTTGCAGTGTTGCTGCTGGACGAAGGCGCTTCGGTAGGTGCTGTTTTTACGCAGAACAGGTTTTGTGCCGCCCCGGTACAAATCTGTCGCGAGCATCTGGGCAAAAATTCAGGCCAAAGCCTGGGTATTCGGGCGATGCTGATCAACACCGGCAACGCCAACGCCGGCACTGGACACGAGGGCTTGAGCCGCGCGCAGTCCACCTGCATTGCTCTGGCCCGCGAGCTCGATGTTTCGCCCGAACAGATTTTGCCGTTTTCAACCGGCGTCATCATGGAG
>JAYWDL010000014.1:0-2755 GCA_043779865.1 Polaromonas sp. | reverse complement strand
GCGAGCAGCTTGGTCACGTTGAGCACGCCGGCCACATTGTCAAGGCTGCCCCGGCAGACCGGATACCAGGAGTGGCCGGTCGCTCCTGCCTTGTCGATGGCCTGGGACACCGTATCGGACGCATCGAGCCATTCGATGTTCGAGCGCGGCAGCATGATCGACGTCAGCGAGCGGTCATCGAGCATGAACACGTTTTGCACCATCTGGTGCTCATGCGCTTCGATCAGGCCGGCATCGACGCCCGCTTCCAGGCTGGCGTCGATTTCCTCTTCGGTGACGTCCCGGCCGGCACTGTTGTCGATGCGCAGCAGCTTGAGAACGGCATGCGTGCTGAACGACAGCAGCCAGACAAAGGGCTTGGCGCCGGCTGCCACCCACTTCATCGGCCGCGCCACCAGCCGGGCGACGGTTTCCGGGTAAAGCTGCCCGATGCGCTTGGGCACCAGTTCGCCAAACACGATCGTCACAAAAGTAATGGCCGTGACCACAATGGCCGTCGCAGAAATGTCTGATGCACGCAGCGAGACGCCAAAAGTCTGTAGCCACACTGACAGGCGACCGCTGAATGCTGCCTCGCCAATAATGCCGTTCAGCATGCCAATGGAGGTAATGCCCACCTGCACCGACGAGAGAAACTGCGTGGGGTTGCCGAGCAGGTCCAGCGCTGCCCTTGACCCCTTGTCGCCCGATTCAGCCATGGCGGCCAGACGGGCCTTGCGGCTTGAAGCGAGTGCCAGTTCGGACATGGAAAAAACGCCATTAAGCAGCGTCAGAAAGACAATGAGCAGGAAATCCATGGATCCAGAGGCAGAATGAAGACCATGTCACTTTACTGTATCGGCGACCTGCAGGGTTGCAATAGACCCTTTCAGCGGTTGCTGGAGAAAATTGATTTTTCACCAAGCCGCGACACCTTGTATCTTTTGGGCGACCTGGTGAACCGGGGGCCGGACTCGCTGGGCGTGTTACGCAGTCTGCAGGCGCTGGGCGAGGCCGCGCAGTGCCTGCTCGGCAACCATGATTTGCACCTGCTGGCGCTGTGGCAAGGCGTTCGCAAACCGGGCCGCCACGATACCGTGCAGGACATATTGCAAGCGCCGGATAGCGCGGCGCTGCTGGACTGGCTGCGGCACCGTGCCATGGCGATGCACCGGCACGGCTGGCTCATGGTGCATGCCGGCGTACTGCCGCAGTGGAGCGCGGCGCAAACCCTGGCGCTGGCAGCAGAGGTGGAGCAGGCGCTGCGGGGGCCTGACCTGAAAGGCTTTTTGAGCGTCATGTATGGCAACACGCCTTCCCGCTGGCAGGACGGGCTGGAAGGCGCGGACCGGCTCAGGGTGATCGTGAATGCGCTGACGCGCCTGCGCTTCTGCACGCCCGAAGGCGCCATGGAGTTCAGCAGCACCGAGAGTGCCAGTGGAGCGCCTGAAGGCTATATACCATGGTTTGAAGCGCCACAGCGGGCTACCCAGGGCACGCCCATGGCGTTCGGGCATTGGTCAACACTGGTCACCGATGCCCACAGACACACCGGTTTGCGCAACAACGTACTGCCACTGGATACGGGCTGCGTTTGGGGTGGCTGCCTGACCGCGGCCAGACTGGAGGCTGAAGCTGGAGAGTTTGAGCTGATCAGGGTGAAGTGCGAAGCTGCGCTAAAACCCGGCAAATAGAATGGAGTGTGCAAGTTCTGAAGATGCCGGCTTACGCTTCGCTAATCCGAATTACTCCTTTATTTATAGCAACCTTCGCTCGTCCTTATTGCGCTGGCGCCTTATTTCTTCATGGTTCTGGCCAGCCCGGAGGGCGCAACCCGACGTTCCCGGAATCCGGCAGGCGCCTATGCGGCTACAACCGGCGAAGCCGTGTCTGCAGGCGGTGTTGTCTTTGCCGCAGCCTCATCGGCCCAGGCACGCGCCATGCTTGCCGCCAGCAGCAGCACGCCCGACGAGAAATAAATCCACATCAGGAGCACGACCAGTGAACCCGCCGCGCCGTAAGCCGACACAACCGCGGCGGTAGACAGGTAAAAAGCCATCAGGTACTTGCCAACCTGAAAAAGAATGGCGCCTGCAACCGAGCCCATCACCAGGAAGCGCAAGGCGGGCTTGGGCCCCGAGCTCATTCTCATGAGGGCCAGAAACAAGGCGACACAAAAGGCAATGGACACCACCTCGTTGAGCACCCACACGACTTTTTCGAGCGGCAGATAATTGCCCGCCCAGCCCGACAGCAGGCTGGAAAAAGTCGATACCGCCAGCGATACCAGCAGCAAAAATCCCAAGGCCAGAATATAAGCAACACCGCGCAGGCGCAGGGAAGCGCTGTACCACCATTTCTGCCTGGGCACCTCACCACTGCCTTGTCGCCAAAGGCGCTCAAAGGCATCCTGCAATTCCGCAAACACACCCGTCGCCCCCGACAGCAGCAGCCCAAATGCAAAAACCGATGCGGTAATACCTTCGGCGGGTTGCTTTGCGCTGGTAAGTGCCTGCTGAACCACCTGTGCGCCCTGCTCTCCAATCACGCTGCGAATCTGGAAAACCAGGCTGGTTTCGATAAAACTGCGGTCCACCCACCAGCCCATCAGCGCGACCAGCAAAACCAGCAGCGGAGCCAGGCTGAGAATGCCGTAGAAGGACATCGCCGCGCTCATGCGTAGCCCGTCAGCAGCAATCCACTGGTTCACGGCACGCCACAAGGGGCGGTAGATTTTCTGCAGCGTGGAAAGTGCAAGAGCCGGCAAGGTCCGGAA
>JAYWDL010000013.1:0-2760 GCA_043779865.1 Polaromonas sp. | reverse complement strand
GGCGTGCGTCGCGTCAAATTCCTGGAAGCCATGACGGCGAGCATCCTGTCCAACGGCCGCAAATACGGCGCTTTCGGCATGGCCGGCGGTGAGCCGGGACAGACCGGAAAAAACGTGGTCGTTCGCGCCAACGGACAAATCGAGGTGCTCGGTCACATCGGCCAGGCCGAGATGCAGCCGGGTGATGTGTTTGAAATCCATACGCCGGGCGGCGGCGGTTTTGGAAAAATCTGAAACCGGACGCTTGGCGCGATGGCCCATCCGCCATTTATGCATGAAATAAGCCCCCCGCGCAAGTTCTACCTGCACAGGCAGCTATCAATTCAGGAGTGCCCCCATGAGCACGGCGTTTGCAGACAACTACTTGTTGATTCAGCAGCAGGAACCCGGACCACATCCTGCAGACGCAATGCCTTGCTGCTCACCAAACGGCAGGCTGCTGCCGCAACCTTCAAAAATGCCGTAGTGGGTGTCAAAGTTGCCGATGAAACTGAAGTGCGGCGCAAAGCGCGTGCCGTGCAGCATCTGCCAGGTGTTGCCGCAGACGGGAAACACCTTGCCGGTCTGCATGTCGTGGTGCTTGTCGAGCACGAAGCGGCCAGCGTGCTCGGGGATGCTGCCCTTGTAGATGAGCGCTTGCCCGTAGTCTTCGCAGGCCGATTCGAGTGCCGCGAGCTTGAACAGGCGATACGTAGCCGAGAAAAAGCGCAGGTTGCCGGTGCGCGCAGCCAGCTCGGGGTCGGTGATGTCCAGTGGCCGGTCTTCGGTCAGGCGCGGGTCGGCAAAGCCGTGGCGCTGGGCCAGGCGTTCAAAATCTTTCCAGTAGAGCGCGCCGCCCAGGCATTCGCCGTAGAGCACCGGGTCGTTCTTTACGGCCACCGGCACGCGGCGGTCGGCATACACGTCGGAAAAGTAAAACTCGCCGCCGGGTTTGAGCAGGCGCTGCACACTGGCGAGCACGGCGTCCTTGTCGGGCGAGAGGTTGACGACGCAGTTGGAGACGATCACGTCAAAGCTGGCCGGCTCCAGGTCCAACTCGTCCAGCCGCTCTATGTAGCCGTGCAAAAACTGCACATTGCTGTAGCCGAACACTTCGGCATGGTGGTCATGGTGCGCCTTGGCCACGGCCAGTTGCTCGTCCGTCATGTCCACGCCGACCACTGAGCCGGTGGGTCCGACCAGCTGCGCCAGCGCATACACATCGCGCCCCGAGCCACAGCCCAGGTCCAGCACGCGGCAACCTTCGAGCAGCGGCGGGCACACCAGGCCGCAGCCGTAGTAGCGTGACAGCACCTCGGGATGGATGCGCGCAAGCAGCGGCTTGAGCCATTCGGGCATGGCGCTCACATCGCAGCAGGCGCTGGTCTTGAGATCAACGCTGCCCTGCAACTGGCGGCCGTAGTAGTCGGTCACGAGCTTGTAGGTGATGTCGTCGGTTTGCATGATGTTTATTTCCAGGTCTGTGTTTTGGAAGTGCTATTGAATAAATAGCATCTTGCGCCCGTGCTTATTGGGCTATAAGCTGATTTGACTTAAAAATTGAGGGGGAAGATGAATCAGGTCGGCGGCCTCGTCAATATCGTGCAGCATGGGCCCCAGCCACAGGCGCAGGTCTAGCGCTGCCATGCGGCGCTGTGTTTCGGCGGCCACGACGGAGGTGCTCCACGGCATGCGCATGAATATTTCGGGGCAGGGCGCCTTCAGGCCGATCAGGATGTAGCCGCCGTCGGCCACGGGAACCAGCACGGCGTCATGCTGCGTCAGCTGCCAGGCGGCCTCGGCGAGGTGCGTGGCCGTCAGCGCCGGGCAGTCGGTGCCAAAAAGAAGGACCGATTGCTGCTGACGGGTGATGCGCGCCACGGCGCTGGCCATGCGCTGGCCCAGGTCGCCTTCGCCCTGGGCCGTGCGCACCACGCCATCGGGCAAGTCCAGGCCTTGCCAGGTGGCGTCTTCGGGCGCCGGGCTCATGCACAACTCGACCGGTCCGACGCCAGCGGCCAGCGCCTGCTGCAGGGTGTGGCTGAGCATGCGGCGCGCCAGCGCGGCGGCCCCCTCGGCGCCCAGCGCCGGGACTAGCCGGGTCTTGACGGCGCCTGGCTGTGGGGCCTTGGCAAAAATCACGAGCGTGGTCATGCGCCTGCCTTTACTGGTACAACTTGGCCAGCCGGTCGGGCGGCGCGCCGCGCCAGTAGGCAAAACGCAGCCGCCACATTAGCAGCAGGGTAGACCACACGCCGCGGCTTTCCCAGCGCCGGCCCGAGGTCACTGCCCGTGCGCGCAGGCAGGCCGGGCGCGACAGCCTCAAGAGCCGCGCAGACATCGCTATGTCTTCCATCAGCGGCTGGGCTGCAAAGCCGCCCACCGCGTCAAACGCCATGCGGGTCATGAACATGGCCTGGTCGCCGGTGGCGATACCGGTCCAGCGCGAGCGCAGATTCATGCACGCGGCAATCACGCGCAAGAGCTTGGGCCGGCCATTAATGCGCACATCAAAACGGCCCCAGACCTGCGGGCCAGCGGCCAGTGCCTGCTGAATCAGGGTGTCGGCGTTGGGCGGAAGGTGCGTGTCGGCATGCAGAAACAGCAGCACCTCGCCGGTGGCCTGCTGCGCACCGGCGTTCATTTGCAGCGCCCGCCCGCGCGGCGCGTGGACCAGCTGGACCGCGCCCGCCTGCGCCAGCGCGACTGTGCCGTCAGCGCTGCCGCCGTCGGCCACCACGATTTGCACGCCACGCGCTGCCAGCGGCGCCAGCGCCTGCA
>JAYWDL010000012.1:0-2766 GCA_043779865.1 Polaromonas sp. | reverse complement strand
TTGAGCGCGGCAACCACCTGGGGCACCATCGCGTCGTAGCGGTTGTCGCGTATGCCCATCTTCACCTTGTGCTCAAAATCGATGCCCTCGACCTGCTCCAGGAAGCCGTGCACGAAATGCTGGCGCGACTGCTCGCCGTCACCAATCACATCCAGCCCGGCATCTTCCTGGGTCTTGATCCACAGCAGCGTCGCATCGAGCTTGGCCTGCTTCAACTCGGCCCCTTCAACCTTCCACTGCGGCCAGAGTTTGTTGGTTTCTGAAAGCCAGGCGGGCTTGGGCAGGCTGCCGGCAATGGCGGCGCTGAAAAGTTGTGTGGTCATGGATTCCTGGTCGTCTCTAATAAATGTTGTTGAAAAATCGGCAAGCCGCCACCCTCTATTTTGTACCCTAAAAAAGTGCCTGAAAAAAACTCGTCCACCAGCAACTCCTATGAGCGGCAGCGCCATGCACCCAGGTGATCACCACCAATTCTTCCACCTCGCAACGATCGGCCAGCGCGCGCAGCCTGGCCGCTACCTGCGGGCCACTTCCACCAGTGCGGAGCTGCGTAGCCTGGCCACTTCGACCTGCTCGGCCGCGCTGTAAGGCCGCAAGGCCAGCTCGGCAGGCGATACCAGCGGTCCCAGTGCGCCCCCGGTTGCGGTCAAGCTTCCAGCGCTCACGGCCCGAAAACTGGCGCCAGGCCTCGGCCTCGGTATCGGCTGCCAATGCCCAAACGCACAGCACAGCCTCTGGCGTGGGGTGACGTGGGCTGGGGCAGTACAAGCGCCGGTTCAAATCCAGCGCCTGCTCCGCGCCCTGCCCGTCGGTGATGAACCACGCAAACACATAAGGCAAACCATAGTGCGCAGCCAGCTGCGCGCCGTAGTCCGAGCTTCCCAGCATCCATACGTCAGGACTGCTTGGGCCCATGGGATTGGCCGTCACGCCACGGCCCGGATGGCCTTCGGGCAACTCCATGCCAGATACCCAAGCCTGCAACTCACGAACCTGTATGGGGAAATTTTCAGCAGACTGCCGTGTATCGCCATTGAGCAATTGGGCCGTACGCACGTCAGAGCCCGGCGCACGGCCCACACCCAGGTCGATACGCCCGGGTGCCAGCGCCTCCAGCGTACGGAACTGCTCGGCCACCTTGAGCGCAGAGTAATGCGGCAGCATCACACCGGCGCTGCCGATGCGGATTCGCTGCGTGGTCGCGGCAATTGCAGCCATCAACACCTCCGGCGCGGAGCCAACAATACTCGGGTGGCTATGGTGCTCACTGACCCAGAAGCGGTGATACCCCGGCGCTTCGCAGTATTGCGCCAGCGCCAGCGTTTCACGGATGGAGACATCCTGCGTAGCGCCCGTGACAGCTACCGACTGATCGAGTAGAGAAAGTTTGAGCATGGACAAACTATAGCCAGCGGAGCAGCGTGACGAATCGGGCGGCGAAAAGACTGTTCCAATACAAGATTAACCAAAGCACAACACACCGAAAAATCACATGGCACTTAAAGCCACCATCTACAAAGCCCAGATCCAGCTCACCGACATGGACCGCGGCGTATACGCCGACCACAACGTGATCATTGCACGACACCCTTCCGAGGCCGACGAACGCATGATGATCCGCCTGCTGGCGTTTGCGTTGCATGTGCCGTCTGACGACAAGAAAGGCACGCTCGAATTTGCCAAGGATTTATGGGATGTCGATGAAGCGGCCCTCTGGCACAAGGACTACACCGAGTCGATCCTGCACTGGATCGACGTGGGCCAGCCCGACGACAAGCGTTTGATGCGCGCCGCAGGCAAAGCCGAACGCGTCACGGCCATCAGCTTTTCAAGCAGCACCCCCGTGTGGTGGAAGGGCATCGAGAGCAAACTCACGCGCGCATCCAACCTGGTGGTGTGGCAGATCGAAGCGGCGCAGAGCCAGGCACTCGCCAGGCTGGCTGAGCGCAGCATGCAGCTTCAGGTGACGGTGCAGGATGGCACGGTATGGATGAGTACAGCGGCAGGCTCGGTCGAAATCACACCGCGCCGGCTGACCGCTGGCAGTTGACTCTGACGCAACGCGGTGGCATGCGACGCACGGGCCCACCCCATGCTCAGAGTAGCCAATCGCTGATAACCCTGATTTCAGGCTGCTGCAACAGGAAACGTGACCGTTACCCGTAGTCCGGGGGCCGACTGTGCAGGCACGACCGGACCCAGATCAATGCTTGCCCCCACGCGATCAGCAATCGCTTTCACGATCGACAGGCCAAGGCCGGAACCCAATTCATCATTGCCCAGCACACGATAGAACGGACTGAAGACCTTTTCACGCTCATGCTCCGCAATACCTGGCCCGGTGTCATCGACACGCACGATGACATGCTCCGGTGTTGTCTCGACGGACAAATCGACATGCCCGCCTGGCGGGCTATGACGGATCGCGTTTTCCACCAGATTTTTAAGGAGGGTTTTCAGGTCAACCTCCGCAATGGTGATCACGGCTCCGGTTTCGCCCACCACGCCAACATCAATGTGCCTGGCCTCCGCAAGGGGCAACAAGTCTTCCAGCACATCGCGGAAAGCACCCTGCACAGGGATGACAGTTGCAGCAGAGGCGGCCGGCTGCTGGGCGCGAGCCATCGCCAGCAGCTGATCGAGGAGCAGTCGCGTCCGTTGCAGCCCTGCGCCCAGTTTTTTCAGGCGGACTTTGGCCTCCTCCGACATCGCCGCACCGGCAAGACTTTCTGCCTGCAGGGACAGCGCCGTCAGCGGCGAGCGAAG
>JAYWDL010000011.1:0-2771 GCA_043779865.1 Polaromonas sp. | reverse complement strand
GATGCAGTTTGGAAACCTTGTCCACCGGCCAGCCGGGCACCAGCCAGCGCATGGCGCGCCAGAAGTCGAGCACGGCGTGAATCGGCGCGACCTGCGTTGCGGCCTCTTGCGCGAGTTTTTTGGACAGTTGCGCCTCGGCAATGTCCACATCGGTCAGGTCAGCCACCTGGGCAATGTTGCGGGCCGCCAGCGCCAGCCGGTCAAACTCGGTTTGCAGCAGCAGCGCGCCCAAATCCTGCAGGCCGCGCTGCACATCGGGCAACTTTTCCCCATGCAGGCTGTCGCCAACTTTGAGGTGATGGTCCAGAAAGCTCAGCGGTGCGCCGACGGTGAAGGTGTGCAGCCACAGGGCGGTTTTGGCCAGTTCAACGGCCATGGCGTTTTTGTCCACGCCGAAGATGCACTTCTTCAAAATCATGCGGCGCACGATGTGCCGGTCATCGAGCTGGGCATCGGTCACGGCCCAGCCCCGGTCTTTGGCGGTGGTTTTGATGCTGCGACGAATGTGCGCAATGCGCGCCAGCACCGGGCTTTGCCACGGGCGGCCGGTTTCCACCAGATGCGCGGCCCAGGGCTGAACGCTCACCAGGTGGGTGGCGGTGGTGATGGCCTCCAGCACCCGGTCGGCCAGGTCATCGACCAGCGCCACCAGAAAATGGCCGCTGCCCATGGCGGGGTCGCAAATTTTGAGTTCCAGAATCTGGCTGGCCGGGTCTTTGGCGTCCAGCGCATCCCAGTCGCCGGGGTTGAGCGAGCCTTTTTTGGCGCTTTTTTTCAGGTGCAGAGCAAAAGCGTCCAGCCGTTCGCGGGCCAGCAGGCCGACCGACTCGCGCAAAACCAGCCGCACCAGATCATCATGCGTGTAGTAGCTGCCCGAGACCTTGCGCGCAAAACTGGCGGGCGCGGCGATGATGCGGTTGACCTCGGGCTTGTCTTTGTAGTCGTCCTGGGCCTGCACTTCATGCACCAGGCTGTATTCGAGCAGCCGCTCGTAAATGCCGCCCAGGTGCGCCACGGCCAGGTCGCGGTAGTTGATCCAGCCGTGCAACAGGTCTTCGGTGCGGCGCGACAGCGCATCAATGATGGGAGCCATGACGGCATCAGGCACATTCGTGCGCTCCAGCAGCGGCGCGCGGGCGCGGTCGAACAGGCCGCCGTTGTAGGCGGGCATGCCAACATCGTCGTCGCCCGTATTGATAAGGCCAAACAAGCCTCGCAACGCCAACCAGATCGGCTGCATGGTGCTGGAAAACCGCGTCCCCGCATCCATCTTGTCGCGCACGTCTTCCCGCAGGCGGCGCACGCTGTAAGGCGCATAGCGCGCATCGCGCACCGGCAGCAAATTACGGTCTTCGGCGTAAAACAAAAACAGCAGGCGATACAGCAGCACCAGTGTGGCTTCGCGCACTTCGTCCAGATACTCAGAGGTGAACTGCGGGCGTTTGAACTGGCCGTAACCGACTTCATGCGTTTTGGCGTGCAGGTCGCCACGCGCCAGCGCATCTGCCAACTGCGGAAAAATGTCGCCAAAAACGCGTACTCCCAGGTCTTGCGACACTTTTTCTTCGTACAAGCGGGCTTCGTTGAGGGCGTAGGCGTGAAAGGTGCGGCTAGCGTTGTCCCAGCTTTGCGGCAAGAAGGCCGAACGCTGAAAAAACAGAAAAAACAGACGCAACGCATGGCGCGGTTCTGTTTCTTCAAGCTCGTGCTGAATGCCGGGCAGCCCAAGGGCGGCGGCCACGTCCACTTCAAAAAACTCTTCGGCGCGCGAGCGGGCGTCTTGCCAGTACAAGCGCCACACCGCGCCGTTGGTCAACATGCCCCATTTCACGGCGCGGTCTGAAACCACGTCGGCACGGCTCAGGTAGCGCAGCATTTGCGACGACGGTGCGTCGGGGTCGGTGGCCTCGGTGCTGTCGCCACGGTCAAGAGGCCGCAGCCAGCGCTTGGCTTCCAGAATGGCCAGGCCATGACGGTAGCGTTGGTCGTCCTTGAGGGGCAGCGCCGTGGCCTTGGCGGCAGCGCTGGCAAACAACAAAATATCAGGCACGTCTTCGCGGCGTTTGCCCGACAGGTTGACCTGCGGCAAAGTGTCGTCACCCCAGCCCAGCGCTACCAGCACTTTGTTGATCACCTCTTGCTCAGTCTGCGCTTCGTTAATGGTCGAGGCCCCGTCCAGTCCCGTGAAAATGCTTTGAAGCGAGTGGTCAAACGCAGCAAAGGCGGCGTCGGTCAGCTCCTGATGCGGCGGGGTCTCTGTGACGCCGCGCGTCAAAAAGTCCTGGGTAAAAAGTTGCCCTTGCATGGTGTGGTGCGCGTGGTAGTAAAAAGGAGGGCGAAAGCTTTAGGCCAAGTGTAAAGGTGACGAATAAAGTCGCCACCGCACCTGGGCTAACAGCGCTTGATTACTACTAATTTAGTAGCTGCCTGCACCCGTATCTATTGGACTACAGGCCTAAAGTATCATTAAAATTACACTTTTTGGGCCGGCGTATCTATTCGCCCTCAGAAACTGATGCTCAATAACTGATGCTCATCGACGCCACATCGATATGCACCACGGGCTTGGCCAGCGCGGCACTGGCTGCGCGGGCGAACTCCTGCGCCCACTTGGCCTCGGCAAACCTGGACGGACCACCGGCCTGCGCCACCACCAGCACCTTGTCGGCGGTCAGCAGTTTGCCCGTGGGCCGCAGTGGCTCGCACTCCATCTGGGTGAACTGGTCATCAAGCCACCCCCTTGCCACATCGTGCGGCATGGGCTGCACTTC
>JAYWDL010000010.1:0-2773 GCA_043779865.1 Polaromonas sp. | reverse complement strand
TGCCGAACAGCACCGCATTCGCCCGGTTGCCATTGGCCAGCAAATGGGCCACGGCCCAGAACATCACCGCCAGCACCATCGGATGATGCAGCCGCGCCTTGATGGCGTTGCGCGGTACATAGGTGGCCGCCAGCAGGATGAAGGAAACCAGCGTCAGCAACCACGCCACATGGCGCATGAAAAACGGCGGCGACCACAGCGCAACCGGCTGCTGCCGCGCCAGGCCAAAACCCCACACCACCAGCACCAGGCCAATAAGGGACAGCAGCGCATACAAACCCTTCCATCTTCCCGCGCCCAAGCGCCTGAGCATGGTCGCGCGCCAGCCATCAGCCACGATGCGCGTGGAATGCACGCCCAGAAAAAGAACCAGCCCCAGAATCAGCATGCCCATGGTGTTGCCTCAAGTCAGAAAAAAAGTGGCTTGATTATGGTACTGCGCAAAGAGGGGACTGGCGAATTGGCTTTTGAACGGGCAATCCAGGCCGAATTCAGACTTTAGTGCCATTTTTTCCCCACGGATGCAAGCGCATCCTTGCTGGGCAGGAGCTATCTTATTAATAGCATCCAGCGCCCAACCAACAAGGGCAACGGGCCGTTGTAGCCCTGCATCACCGGCCGATAAGTGCGCAACGGTCAGCGCTTGGGGGAGCCCACCGGCCCGCGGCGCGACTGCGACTGATTGCTGCCGCCCACATGCGCCTCGCGGTCGCTGCGACTGTCCGGCGTGCGCTTACCCTGATTCAGCTGCGTTGGCTCTTGCCCGCCCATCTTGTTGGTGTCGCTTTCGACCTTGCCGGTATGCGGCGTCTGTTTGTCGCGCGGGTTTTGTTTGCTCGTCATGGTGGTTTCCTTGGCAAGTGGATAAGCAGAAGCGGTTTTCAGGCACGCCCTGCACAAGCAGGATGAAAAACCAAGGGTTCAAAAAGCTTCATCCCGCCGTCACCCATTGTTGGATCAAGCGGGTGATGTTTGTGTCAGACAGCGCCGCTTTCCCAAGCGTGCCAACATGCGGCTGCAGCCCATTTGCTACTTTTTTAATAGCTGCCTGCGTCCATAGTTATTGCGCCAAATGCCTATTGGATGCTCAAACCCACGCAAGACAGGCGCCCAGCCGGCTTGTTGCGCCTGTGTTTATTGGGCGGTATCTACAGGCACGACAAAGCGAAAGCGTTTTTTTTATACCTTCGGTAATTCCTTGCCAGAAAGCGTGCAAGAAACATCAATCCCGCAAGACTTGCGCTATCGTTGATAGGATTGACAAGTGAAAAATAAAAGGGCGTCAGAATGGGGTTGATGGATCGCGACTACATGCACGAAAAGCGGCGCCAGCGCCCGTTTAGCCCGCAGCCAGAGCGCTTTGATCTTGGTACTTTAGGCGTGGCGCTTGTCTTCGTCGTGGCGCTGTTTTTTCTCTACAAGGTAGCCGATTGGAAACTGAACCACCGAGCGGTTCAGCGCGGTACTCAACCCTTCGCAGAGTCAGCGCTCCAGACAGCCCCGCATCCAGTGCAAGCGCCAACTCAGGCCTTGCCAACGCAGCCGGCCTACCCAAACACTCCCAACGCGACAGCAGGCATCTCCAAAGTAAGCAAGTGCGTGGTGAACGGCAGCACCAGCTACGGCGATGGCACATGCCCCCAAGGGTCCATCAGCAGCCAAATCACCACGCGGGCCAATCACAATCTGATCGCCGCCGTCCGGCCAGAAGCCGTTAGCCAAACCGTACCGCCTGCAGATCAACACATCGTTGAAGTGCAAACCAGTTCCTTCAACGACGCTGCGGCCAAGAAGTCAGAATGCCAGTCGCTCGATGCACAAATCGCGTACTGGGATGCCATGGCGCGTCAACCGCAAGGCGCGCAGACGCAAGACTGGATTAGGGACCAGTGCAAGAAGGCGCGAGACCGGCAATTTCAGATTCGTTGCCAGTAATGGCTGCCACTCCCCGATAAGGAAATGATGCCAACGCCCTCCATTAAATGGACACGGTCGCACACACTTGCGGCTTTTCACCTGTACACCTTGCTGCCCTTCGGAAAGTTGCACCGTGGTACGCCTGAAATTCGACAGCTTGCAGCGTGGCAGGGCCGCACGCCTAGTTCGGTGGCGATGAAGCTGGTCAATTTTGCAAGCCTTGACCCGCAGATCATTGCCAGCGGTCGAGCCGGTTTGAGCGGCGCGTCGAACCAGGACCGAACACTTTGGGCCGAACTTCAAGACAATTGGGACAAGGTTGCCGAAGAGGCGGCCACCGCGTATGGAACGCTCGCGCTCAACCACGGCGTCGCTACGGACAGCGCGCTTATCGAAGAAGTTGAAGAGATCGAAGCAGGGCAACCAGAGATTGAGGAAGGCCGAACGCGCAGTGCCTGGGTGCAAGTTCGCGTCAACCAGGCGCGGTTTAGAAAATCAGTGTTAGCCAGCTATAACGCCACCTGTTGCATCAGCGGCTTGCAGCATGAAAAGTTGGTGATTGCCAGTCATATCGTGCCATGGCGCATGGACAGCAAGAACCGCTTGAATCCCCAAAACGGCCTGTGCCTTTCTGCGCTGCACGACAAAGCCTACGACCAAGGTTTGATCACGGTCATGCCAGATTTCACGGTTCGCGTGTCGCCAGCATTGAAGGCTCACCAGCAAGACAGCTTCATGGCCGACGCCTTACTGCGCTTTAACGGCCAAGCCATCCGCCTGCCGGAGCGGTTTCGTCCGGCGTCCGAGTTTTTGGCTTTTCATGCCCGGACGTTCGGATTCATGACGTAGTCAGCGT
>JAYWDL010000009.1:0-8062 GCA_043779865.1 Polaromonas sp. | reverse complement strand
TTGCGCACCAGCGGCGGTAACAAGCGCTGCGGAAGCAAACAACATTGCCACTTTGTTGAGTTTCTTCATGATTCTCCTCTAGAGAAAAGCCGCAGACTTGCTGCGATTATTGAAATTTACACGCCCTGAGTGACCATCACTCAAGGCGTTACATTCATTGTGCCACACACCCCCCCAGCTTCAAGCGCGCTATCGGCTTCGACCGACTCAGAGCCAAGATTCTTTAGAATATGTTGCAGGCCAGCCACAAATCGCGGCTTTAAACTCAAGCCTTAAAATTGCAGACTTTCTTTAAGAAATCTTGACGTATCTCTAAAACAGGCTTTTCATGACCCAGTTCGCAAAAGAAACTCTGCCCATCAGTCTTGAAGAGGAAATGCGGCGCAGCTATCTCGACTACGCGATGAGTGTCATTGTGGGTCGGGCGCTTCCCGATGCCCGGGACGGGCTCAAGCCCGTACACCGGCGCGTGCTGTTTGCCATGCATGAGTTGAACAACGACTGGAACAGGCCTTACAAGAAGTCTGCCCGTATCGTGGGTGATGTGATTGGCAAATATCATCCACACGGTGATCAGTCGGTGTACGACACTATTGTCCGCATGGCACAGGACTTTTCGCTGCGCCATCTGCTGGTCGATGGACAGGGCAATTTCGGTTCAGTCGATGGCGACAACGCCGCGGCCATGCGCTACACGGAAATTCGTCTGTCCAAGATCGCGCACGAGTTGCTGGCCGACTTGGACAAGGAAACCGTCGATTTCGGCCCGAACTATGACGGCAGCGAGCAGGAGCCACTGGTTATGCCAACCCGGCTGCCCAACCTGCTGGTTAACGGCTCAGGCGGCATTGCCGTGGGCATGGCCACCAACATACCGCCGCACAACCTTAACGAGGTGGTGGATGCATGCCTGCATTTGCTGAAGAACCCGGAAGCCTCCATCGATGAATTGATGGAGATCATTCCGGCGCCAGACTTCCCCACTGGAGGCATTATTTATGGCATCAATGGTGTCAAGGACGGCTACCGCACCGGACGCGGCAGAGTGGTAATGCGTGCCAAATGCCATTTCGAGGACATTGACAAGGGCCAGCGCCAATCCATCATCGTTGATGAACTGCCTTACCAGGTCAACAAAAAAACGCTTCAAGAGCGCATGGCTGAGTTGGTCCATGAGAAAAAAATCGAAGGCATCAGCCATATTCAGGACGAGAGCGACAAGTCCGGCATGCGCCTGGTTATTGAACTCAAGCGCGGCGAAGTGCCTGAAGTGGTTTTGAACAACCTGTACAAGCAAACCCAGTTGCAGGACACCTTTGGCGTCAACATGGTGGCGCTAATCAATGGTCAGCCCAAACTTTGCAACTTGAAGGACCTGATTCAGGTCTTTATCTCGCATCGTCGCGAAGTAGTGACGCGCCGCACGGTATTCACCCTGCGCAAGGCCCGCGAACGCGGTCATGTGCTGGAAGGCCTGGCCGTCGCGCTGGCCAACATTGACGAATTCATTGCCATTATCCGCAATGCACCGACTCCACCGGTGGCCAAAACCGAGTTGATGCTTCGCCCTTGGGACAGCAGCCTGGTACGCGAAATGCTCACCCGAACGCACGCCGCTGGCGGTGTCGTCAATGCCGACGATTACCGTCCCGATGGCCTGGAAAAAGTTTTCGGCATGGGCAGCGATGGTCTTTACCGCCTTTCAGAAACCCAGGCCCAGGAAATTCTGCAGATGCGCCTGCAACGACTGACGGGTCTGGAGCAGGACAAGATCGTTGCCGAATACAAGGAGGTCATGGCCGAGATCGACGATCTGCTCGATATTCTGTCCAGGCCGGAGCGGGTTTCCATCATCATTGGTGGAGAGTTGGCGGCGATCAGGCTTGAATTTGGCCAGACCAAACTGGGCGCGCGGCGCAGCCATATCGAGCACAGTTCGTTCGATCTCAGCACCGAAGACCTGATCACGCCTACTGACTTGGTGGTCACGTTGTCGCACACCGGGTATATCAAAAGCCAGCCCTTGTCAGAATACCGGGCGCAAAAACGCGGCGGCCGTGGCAAACAGGCAACGGCTACCAAAGAGGACGATTGGGTTGATCAGCTGTTTATTGCCAATACCCATGATTACATCCTGTGTTTTTCCGACCGGGGCCGGCTTTACTGGCTCAAGGTGTGGGAAGTTCCCGCTGGCTCGCGCGGATCGCGCGGACGGCCGATCGTCAATATGTTCCCGCTGCAGGAAGGCGAGAAAATTACCGTGGTACTGGCCTTGACTGGTGAAAAGCGCACCTTCCCGGCTGATCAATATGTTTTTATGGCGACTTCGATGGGAACCGTCAAGAAAACACCGCTGGATGAGTTCAACAATCCCCGCAAAAACGGCATCATCGCGGTTGCTCTGGATGATGGCGACTACCTGATCGGCGCTGCGCTCACTGACGGCAAACACGACGTGATGCTGTTCAGCGATGGCGGCAAAGCCGTTCGTTTTGACGAGAACGATGTGCGCCCCATGGGCCGCAATGCGCGTGGCGTACGCGGCATGACACTTGAAGACGGCCAGGGCGTGATTGCCATGCTGGTGGCGGGCGACGAGCAGCAAAGCGTACTGACCGCCACCCAAAATGGTTACGGCAAGCGCACCTCCATCACTGAATACACCCGTCATGGCCGCGGCACCAAAGGAATGATTGCCATTCAGCAAAGCGAACGCAACGGCAAGGTCGTTGCGGCAACACTGGTACACGCTGATGACGAAATCATGCTCATTACCGACAAGGGTGTATTGGTTCGCACCCGTGTCAGCGAAATCCGCGAGATGGGACGAGCCACACAGGGCGTTACGCTGATTGGTCTGGATCAAGGTTCTCAGTTAAGCGGACTGCAGAGAATCGTTGAAAATGATGCAGCACTGGACGATATCGATACTGATACCGTTATAGACACTGAAATTGACGCAGGCAAGAACGCGTCCAACCCGGAAAATAATTCATGAAAAAACTGATCACTACCCTGGCTATTGCCGGTCTTGCCTGTACTACGGCCTTACATGCACAAACAGTCAATCCCAAAACCGAATTGGCCGCCAAAGTTGTCGCGCTTCAGCAAGGACCAGAGCTTGACCGCTTGGTCGCTCAGCTCGCGGGCAGTACGACGCAAGAGTTGATTGCCAACTGGGGTCCCAAACTGGAAGCAAACGTTCCTAAAGCCAGCCAGCAGAAAGCGTCAGAAGCGCTAAATGCTGAACTCAAAAAATATTCGGAAGATACCAACCAGCTGATTAGCAAACAGGTTAAAAAAGTCAGCACCGATGTTCTGGTGCCGGCTTATGCCGAGCGCTTTACGCTGGAAGAGCTTCAGCAGATCGCGGTTTTTTTTGAGTCCCCCGTGATCAAGAAATACCAGGCCGCTGCGCCCGAACTAGGCAATGTCTTCATCCAGAAACTGATCGAAGCATCGCGTGCCGATGTGGTTGCGCGCGCCAAGCAGTTTGATGATGCGGCGCTGAAAATTGTGGGTAACGCATCGTCAACCGCACCCAAAGCAAGCAAGCCAGCCAAGAAATGACCCGTCCCTTCAATTTTTCGGCCGGCCCGGCAAATTTACCCGAAGAGGTTCTTCGGCAGGCGGCCGCCGAAATGCTGGACTGGCACGGAAGCGGCATGAGCGTTATGGAAATGAGCCACCGAGGCAAGGAATTCATTTCCATTTATGAAAATGCGGAGGCCGATTTTCGCGAGTTGATGGCGGTCCCCAGACACTTTAGGATCCTGTTCATGCAAGGCGGAGGCTTGGCAGAAAACGCCATCGTGCCGCTCAATCTTTCGCGTGGGGGTTCGGCTGATTTCGTCGTGACTGGAAGCTGGAGCGATAAATCGCAAAAAGAAGCGCGCAAATACTGCGATGTCCAGATTGCAGCCACCAATGAAGGCAGCGCCTACACCAGCATGCCGCCGCCGGTCAGCTGGAAACTGCGGCGCGACGCCAGTTATGTGCATGTATGCACCAACGAAACCATCCATGGCGTGGAGTTTCAGGATCTGCCTGACCTGAAGGCATTGGGCAGTGATGCGCCACTGGTGATCGATTTCTCGTCGCATGTGGCCTCCCGGCCCGTTGACTGGTCCAGGGTTGGCCTGGCTTTTGGCGGCGCGCAAAAAAACCTGGGTCCCGCCGGTGTGACGCTGGTCGTCGTTCGGGAAGATTTGCTAGGCCACGCGCTGCAGGCCTGCCCCAGCGCCTTTAACTACAAAACAGTTGCGGACAACGACTCGATGTACAACACGCCGCCGACCTATGCCATCTATATTGCCGGTCTGACTTTTCAATGGCTCAAGCGACAGAAGGAAGGCGAAGCGACTGGCATCGCTGCTATGGAAAAGCACAACATGGTCAAAGCCCAGCTGCTTTATGACGCGATCGACCATTCCAGCTTTTACGTCAACAACGTCAACAAGGACTGCAGGTCACGCATGAACGTGCCATTCTTGCTGCGTGATGAATCGCGCGACGATGACTTTTTGACGGGAGCCAAAGCACGTGGTCTGTTGCAGCTCAAGGGCCACAAGTCCGTGGGCGGTATGCGCGCCAGTATTTACAACGCCATGCCGCTTGCAGGTGTTGAGGCGCTAGTGAGTTACCTGCATGAATTTGAACAAAAACACGCCTGACATGACTGCCAACCTAGCCGATTTACGCCTCCAGATTGACGCACTGGACAAGGAATTACTGGCCCTTCTGAACCGACGCGCAGAGGTCGCCGAACAGGTAGGGGAAGTCAAAAAGAGCGAAGGCACGCCTTTTTTCCGGCCTGACCGGGTTGCCCAGGTTATTGAGAAAATCCAGCAGGCCAACACCGGACCGCTCAAGAACGAACATGTGGCCGCCGTCTGGCGCGAAATCATGTCGGCCTGCCTGGCGCTTGAATCGCCTGTTCGAGTGGCCTACCTGGGCCCCGCTGGCACCTTCAGCGAGCAAGCCGCGCTGCAGTTTTTCGGCGCCAGCATTGAGCACGTCTCTTGCGTCAGCATTGATGAAGTGTTTCGCGCCACTGCGGCAGGAAGTGCCAGCTATGGCGTGGTGCCGGTTGAAAACTCCACCGAAGGCGTGGTGTCGCGCTCACTTGATCTGTTGCTGAACACGCCGCTGCACATTGTGGGCGAAGTCAGCCTGATGGTGCGCCACAACTTGCTGCGACTGTCAGAGTCGCTGGACAGCATCGAAGTCGTGTTCGCCCATCCCCAAGCCCTGGCGCAGTGCCAGGGATGGCTTACCACCCATTTGCCAAATGCCGAACGTCGCGCTGCGTCGAGCAATGCAGAAGGCGCACGCCTGGCCACAACCAATCCGGCTTGGGCCGGCATCGCCAGCGACCGCGCAGCATCCCAGTTCGGTTTGTACACAGCTGCACATGCCATACAGGACGATGCATTTAACCGTACCAGGTTTGCCGTGGTGTGTCTGCCGCAAACACTGCCCTCCCCGCCTGCTTCCGGAAAAGACTGCACCAGCCTGGTGGTGTCGGTGCCCAACCGTCCGGGTGCCGTGCACGACATTCTGGTTCCGCTGAAAAACCATGGCGTTTCAATGACCCGTTTCGAATCACGTCCGGCTCGCTCGGGCCAGTGGGAATATTATTTTTATATCGACCTGCAAGGCCATCCGTCGCAGAACCATGTAAAGGCTGCGCTGGCCGATTTGCAGCAACTGTGCGCCTTCTACAAAGTCCTTGGCACCTATCCCATTACCGATTGATTCGGGAAAGCAGCTAGATGCAGCGATTGCCAAAAATTCAGGTGCCATGTCATGTTTGAGAAATTAGGTCTTATCGGCTGCGGCTTGATGGGCAGTTCCTTTGCGCTGGCGCTCAAGCGTGCCGGACTGGTCAAGCGTGTCGTTGGCTACAGCAAATCACCCGCTACTTCAGAGCGTGCCCGCCAGATGGGTGTGATTGATGTAGAAGCCCCTTCAGCCCTACTGGCCGTTTCAGGTGCAGACATTGTGTTGCTGGCAATACCGGTGTCTGCCACTGAAGCGACGTTCAAGGCCATCCGGCACTTGGTTGGTCCCAGCACACTGATCATGGATGTGGGTTCAACCAAGTGCGATGTAGTGGATGCTGCGCGGCGTGTCTTGCAGGGCAACCTCGGCTCGTTTGTGCCTTGCCATCCCATCACCGGCAAAGAGGTCTCAGGCGTCGAGCATGCTGATGTCGATCTTTATACTGGCAAGCAGGTCATCCTGACACCGATTGAGCGCACCTCCACCGTTCAGTTGCAAAAGGCAAGCGATGTCTGGAACGCTCTAGGCTGCCATGTAGTCAAGATGTCGCCACAGGCGCACGACGCGGCTTATGCGGCAGTCAGCCACCTGCCCCACCTGATTGCTTTTGCACTGATCAGCGCCATCCGGGGACAGGATCATGGCAGGGACTACCTGTCGCTGGCCGGACCGGGCTTTCGCGACTTCACCCGTATTGCAGCCAGCGACCCGCAAATGTGGCGTGACATCCTGATAGCCAACCGCGAGGAACTGCTGGCTCAATCAAAAATTTTCCAGCAGACCCTGCAATCTTTCGAACAGCTGATTTCAAGCGGTAGCGGCGACGCGCTCCAAGCGCTGATCAGGCAAGCCAGCGAAACGCGCGCCCATTGGCGCATCTCTCCGCAAAAAACACATCAATAAGCGCCGCTTCATGTTCGACATTGACTATTTGGACATCCCGCCTCTGGCCAGAGCGGGAGGAACAGTTCGCCTGCCCGGCTCCAAAAGTATTTCCAACCGCGTCCTGCTGCTGGCGGCGCTGAGTCACGGACAAACCACGGTTCATGACCTGCTGGCCTCTGACGATACTGCAGTGATGCTGGCTGCGCTGAAGCAGCTTGGCTGCACCGTAAAACAGGACGGAGAGACAGCCGTGATCGATGGATTGGGCGGTCAGCTCATTGAGCGTAAGGCAACGCTTTTCATGGGCAATGCCGGCACTGCCATGCGTCCCCTGACGGCAGCGCTGGCGCTGCTGGGCGGAGAGTTTGAGCTGTCGGGTGTACCGCGCATGCACGAGCGGCCTATTGGCGACCTGGTCGATGCACTCAGACAGTTGGGCTGTTCCATTGAGTACCTCGCCAACGAGGGATTTCCGCCTTTGCGCCTGCGCCCCGGGCAAATAAAGCTCGATCAACCGATTCGTGTGCGCGGTGATGTTTCCAGCCAGTTTTTGACTGCCCTGCTAATGGCGCTGCCGCTGGTGGCCCGCCGCGATATCTGCATTGAGGTGGTGGGCGAGCTTATTTCACGGCCGTACATCGAGATCACGCTGAACCTGCTCAAGCGCTTTGACATCCACGTCGAGCGTGAGGGCTGGCAGCGTTTTACGATTCCAGCCGGCAGCCAGTACCAGTCACCGGGCGAAATCCATGTTGAGGGCGACGCTTCATCTGCTAGCTATTTCATAGCACTTGGCGCAATAGCAGAATGCGCAAAAGACCAAAATGGCATACAAATTTTGGGCGTGGGCGCTGATTCCATTCAGGGTGACATCCGTTTCATCGAAGCTGCCCGGATGATGGGCGCGCAGATTGAAAGCACGCCCAATTCACTGCGCATCTCGCGCGGCGCCTGGCCACTCAAGGCGATTGATCTGGACTGCAACCACATTCCCGACGCCGCGATGACCCTGGCCGTGATGGCGCTTTACGCCGATGGCACCACCGTGCTGCGCAACATCGCCAGTTGGCGCGTCAAGGAAACCGACCGCATTGCCGCGATGGCTTGTGAATTGCAAAAATTGGGCGCCACAGTGGAGGAAGGTGCGGATTACCTGAAAATTACGCCGCCAAGCCAACCGGCCGCGTGGACGGCCGCCGCCATTCACACCTATGACGACCACCGGATTGCTATGTGTTTTTCGCTGGCAGCATTCAATCCGGCGCAGTTGCCGGTCAGGATTCTCGATCCGAAATGTGTCGCCAAGACCTTCCCCGACTATTTCGAAGCCCTTTTTGCCGTGACCGAAGCACAAATCTCCCACATTCCGGTCATTTGCGTCGATGGGCCGACC
>JAYWDL010000008.1:0-2777 GCA_043779865.1 Polaromonas sp. | reverse complement strand
TCAGGCAGCCGATTCCCAAGCCTCATCTCAAGACAACCCTCACTTATTACAGGATCTGCATCATGTCCCCAGTAGCCCCTTCCATGGAAGACCGCGACGGAAAAATCTGGATGGATGGCCAGATGGTCGAGTGGCGCGACGCCAAAATCCATGTTCTGAGCCACACCCTGCACTACGGCTGCGGCGCGTTTGAAGGCGTGCGCGCCTACAACACGGCCGATGGCACGGCGATTTTCCGGCTTGCGGAGCACACCGAACGTCTGTTCAACAGCGCCAAGATCTTGCGCATGAAAATTCCCTTCACCCAGGAAGAAGTCAACGAAGCACAAAAAGCCGTGGTGCGCGAGAACAAGCTGGAAAGCGGCTACCTGCGTCCGCTGACCTGGATCGGTTCGGAAAAACTCGGCGTCAGCCCGAAAGGCAATAAGATACACATCATGGTCGCCGCCTGGCCCTGGGGCGCCTATCTGGGCGAAGAAGGCATGAAGCGCGGCATCCGCGTCAAGACTTCCAGCTACACCCGACACCATGTCAACATCACCATGACGCAGGCCAAGGCGGTGAGCAACTACACCAACTCCATCCTGGCCAACATGGAAGCGCTGGACGACGGCTACGATGAAGCCTTGCTGCTCGACGCGTCGGGTTTCGTCAGCGAAGGTGCTGGTGAAAACATTTTCGTGATCAAGGGCGGCGTGGTCTATACGCCCGACCTTTCGGCCGGTGCGCTTAACGGCATCACGCGCAATACCGTCCTGCACATCTGCAAGGACCTGGGGCTGGAACTGGTGCAAAAGCGCATCACGCGCGACGAGGTGTATATCGCTGACGAAGCCTTCTTTACCGGCACGGCCGCTGAAGTCACGCCGATCCGCGAACTGGACCGTATCGAAATCGGCAGCGGCTCACGCGGGCCGATCACCGAACAGATCCAGAGCGCCTTTTTCGACATCGTCAACGGCCGCAATCCCAAATACGCGCACTGGCTGAGCAAGGTCTGAACATATGGCCCACACGCTTGTCGTTTCGCCATCCTGATTGAAAAAATTATGAGCAAATCACCCATCATCGAGCTGCTGGCCAGCGACCTCAATGACCAGGGCGGCGTGTACTGCCCCAGTCCGAAAGCTGGCATGAAGGTATGGAACAACCACCCCAAGGTTTACCTGGATGTGGCGCGCACCGGTGAGGCCAAGTGCTCCTATTGCGGCACGGTGTACAGGCTCAAGGCTGGCGAGCACTTTGGCGGCGCGCATTAAGCCCCCACGTTTTTCACAACGCGCCCTGCGCTGCCCCCCGTGGGGGCTGGCCTTGCTTGGGGCGGCCCGGCGCTGCGGCCGATGATGGCAAAACCAGAAACGCTCAATTCCCTCATCATCGCGCCGCAGTGGATAGGCGACGCTGTCATGACCGAGCCATTGCTGCGCCGGCTGCACGCCCGTGGCGAGCGCCTCACGGTGGGCGCCTTGCCGTGGGTTGCGCCGGTGTACCGCGCCATGCCGCAGGTGGCCGATGTCATCGAGTTTCCGTTTGCCCATGGCGGCCTGCAGTTCAAGGCGCGCCGTGCCATTGCCAAACGCATTGAAGGCCGGTTTGACAAGGCCTACGTGTTGCCCAACTCGCTCAAAAGCGCGCTGCTGCCGTTTCTGGCCAGCATCCCGCAGCGCATTGGCTACCTCGGCGAGGCGCGTGTCGGCCTGCTCACGCACCGGCTGAAAAACCCGAAAGACAAGCCATCCATGGTGGCGTTTTATTCGGCCCTGAGCGGCGAGGTCGATTTGCACGACGACCGGCCTGAATTGCACATGAATGCGACGCAGGTAGAAGAAACGCTGAGCCAACTGGGTCTGCGGCGGGGCGCTTATGTCGTCTTTGCGCCGGGTGCCGAATATGGCCCGGCCAAGCGCTGGCCGGCCCGTCATTTTGCGGAACTGGCCGCGAAGCTGGAACTGCCGGTGGTGCTGCTAGGTTCGGGCAAGGAAGCCGCGTTATGCGACGAGATTGCCATGCCGGTGAATGCGGCGCAAGCCGGGAAATGCCTGAATCTGGCCGGAAAAACCTCGCTGCCCCAAGCCCTTGGCCTGATTGCCGCCAGCCGCAGCACGGTCAGCAATGACTCCGGCCTGATGCATGTCGCCGCCGCGCTGGGCGTGCCGCAGGTGGCGATTTTCGGCTCATCCAGTCCGCTGCATACCCCGCCCCTCAGCGAAAAAGCCAGCGTGCTCTGGCTCAAAGCCGACCCCACCTACCAGCCGCCGCTGGACTGCGCGCCGTGCTTTGCGCGCGAATGCCCGCTGGGGCATACCCGCTGCCTGAATGACATCGGGGCGGAGCGGGTGCTGACGGCGTTGGGTTGAGGGCGCTTGCGCTGGCAATCACTTCGTTCAATGTGCCCTGCGGTTTTATGCTACTGAATTAATAGCATTTCACGCAGTCTACTCGTGCGCCAGAGGCATATTTGATGCTAAAAAAATGTTGCTGATTAAAGCGAATTTGCTTTAGATCAGCAAAGCCTGAAATCCAAATCCGGCGCAGACGATGGGCCGTCATACCGGACGTACTTCAGCCAGTATCTGGTCGCGGAACTTTTTGGGTAAATCGCCCGGCGTCAGCAGGTCCACGGGGATTCCCAGCAGCTCTCCAGTTCAATCTGAAGTCCACCCAGGTCAAACAGCGTCGTGCCTGGAAGCGTATCGACCAGCAAATCAAGATCGCTGCCTTCGGTGTCCTCGCCATGCAGGACCGATCCGAAGATGCGCGGATTCGTTACGGCGAAG
>JAYWDL010000007.1:0-2778 GCA_043779865.1 Polaromonas sp. | reverse complement strand
CACGGCTGGCTGAAGTCTTTCCACTCGTTTTCGTTCGCCGGTTATCACGACCCCGCGCACATGTGTTTCGGCAATCTGCGCGTCATCAATGAAGACCGCATTGCCGCTGGCCAGGGTTTTGGCACGCACAGCCATAAAGACATGGAAATCATCAGCTACGTGCTGAGCGGCGAACTGGCGCACAAGGACAGCATGGGCAACGTCAAGGGCATTCCGCCGGGCGATGTGCAGCGCATGAGTGCCGGCACCGGTGTGCAGCACAGCGAGTTCAATCATGCTGAAGGCCAGACCACCCATTTTCTGCAGATCTGGATTGAGCCCAACGTAACCGGCATTCCTCCCAGCTACGAGCAGAAAACCTTTCCCGAGGCCGAAAAGCGCGGTGTGCTGCGGCTGGTGGCTTCATCCGATGGAGCGCAAGCCTCGGTGCTGATTCATGCCGACGCCAGACTCTATGCGGGACTGTTTGATGGCGACGAGGCTGCGACGCTGGCGCTTGACCCGCAGCGCAAAACCTATGTGCATCTGATTGGCGGCCAACTGGAGGTCAACGGACTGATGCTCCAGTCTGGCGATGCCGTCGCCCTGCAAGCAGAAAATCAGCTGCAGCTGGCCCGCGGCCAGGCAGCTGAAGTGCTGGTGTTTGATCTGGCGCCGTGAGGCCATGCCGTCCGTTGCCTGTTAACCCGTGTTTGCTGTACACGAAGGAAGTCCTGCAAAAGTTTGCCAGCGTGAATCCCGGGGACACAGCGCCTCCTTATAGTTCACAGTGTTTGCTCATTGGACTTTTTTAATTCATCATTTCTCCGTTTTATTTTTACCAAGGACTTCGCATGTTTGCATCTCTTCAAAATCCCCTCTCGCTGATTGGCCGCATCCTGCTGGCGATGCTGTTCGTACCTGCCGGCTTCGGAAAAATCACTGGCTTCGCAGGGACAGTGGGCTATATCGCCTCCAGGGGCGTGCCGCTCCCTGAATTCGCTGCGGCCGCTGCCATTGGTGTCGAAGTGGGGCTGGGAATGCTGCTGCTGATAGGCTGGCAGACGCGCTGGGCGGCGGTTGGCATGGCCTTGTTCACCGTGGTCATTAGTTTCATCTTTCACAACTTCTGGGCCGTGCCGGTCGAGCAGGTCATGCAGCAGCAGCAATCCTTTTTCAAGAACCTCGCCGTCGTTGGCGGGCTGCTGACCATCGTCGCCTGGGGTGCCGGCGCCTGGAGCTTTGACGGCAAGCGCAACGCCTGATGGTGGCGCCCACCATTGCCGTGGTGTACCACTCCGGGTATGGCCATACCCAGCGAATGGCGCAATCCATTGCTGAAGGCGCTGGTGCTGAACTCGTGGTAGTTGATGCCGATGGCAACCTGCCCGAGGGCGGCTGGGAGACGCTGAACGCTGCCGATGCGATCATCATGGGTTCGCCGACTTACATGGGCAGCGTCAGCTGGCAGTTCAAGAAGTTTGCAGATGCTTCCTCAAAACCCTGGTACACGCAGGCCTGGAAGGATAAACTGTTTGCCGGCTTCACGAACAGCGCTGCGCTCAATGGCGACAAAATGTCCACGCTGAACTACCTTTTTACCCTGGCCATGCAGCATGGGGGAATCTGGGTGAGTCAGGGCGTCCTTCCCAGCAACAGCAAGGCCGCACATCGTAATGACGCGAACTACCTGGGATCTTACAGCGGGGCCATTGCCCAGTCGCCCTCAGACGCGGGGGCTGGTGAAATGTCTTCGGGCGACCTGGAAACAGCGCGCAATTTTGGCCAGCGGGTGGCCGACGTGGCAAGCCGGTTTCGGCGTTAGCGCCACAACGCTGCAGCCTGTTTGTTGCTGACGTCTCAAGTGCATCGCTCCTTATCCACTTTTGCAAAGGAATCCGCTATGACTATTGAACTCAGGCTTGACCGCACTGCAAAGATCGCTCAGACACTGCACATCCGCACGCATGAGCTGATCGCCGATATCAGCGAAGCCGAAGGTGGCGACGACACTGGCCCGAGCCCGCACGATTTGTACGATGCGGCGCTGGGTGCTTGCAAGGCGCTGACGGTGATTTGGTACGCCCGCAAGAAGGGGATACCGGTCGATGACATCCACACGCTGATCGAGCGCGACGACTCGGGCGAACGTAATGGCGTTTACCGCCTGGCCGCCAAGCTCAAGATACATGGCAACCTGACCGATGCCCAGTTGCAGGAGCTGCAGGCCGTCGCGCAGAAATGCCCGGTCCACAAACTCATGAGCGCGGTCACCACTGAAATCACGACCGAGGTGGAGCGGCTGTAATGAGTGTGCAAATCAGGCTGACCGGGCAAGACAAGGACTTGGGTGGCGGCTTCATGGTTCGCCGCCTGCTGCCTGCGGCACAACGGCAGTCGGTTGGGCCGTTTGTGTTTTTTGACCATTTCGGCCCTCTCACCGTGCAGCCGCGTAGCAGTCATGATGTGCGGCCGCACCCTCACATCGGGCTGGCGACGGTGACTTACTTGTTTGACAGCGCCATCATGCACCGCGACAGCCTGGGCTCGGTCCAGCGGCTCATGGTGGTCGGTGGCGACACGCTGGATGCGCACCGCTTTATCTGGTGGAACTTTGTCTCCAGCCGCAAGGAGCGCATCGTTCAGGCGGGCGAGGACTGGGCGGCGCAAAAAATGGGACAAGTCGCTGGCGACGCCGAGTTCATCCCCTTGCCGGAGCGCAGGCTGGAACCCGCGGAACCCGTAGAACCCGCTACACCGCGCCCGCCTTACCTTTGAACGTCCCGCGCCAGCCGCAAT
>JAYWDL010000006.1:0-20199 GCA_043779865.1 Polaromonas sp. | reverse complement strand
AGAAAACCATGGCGGTCTTCGCCGTAATCGACAAAACAGGCTTCCAGCGAAGGTTCGACGCGGGTAACGACGGCCTTGTAAATATTGCCTTTGCGTTGTTCGCGCCCTTCAATTTCAATTTCGTAGTCGAGGAGTTTTTGTCCGTCAACAATCGCCAGGCGGCGTTCCTCAGCCTGGGTGGCGTTTACCAGCATGCGTTTCATGGGATGTCCTTGATATTCTTCGTTCTAAAACCCAAAAATAGGGTGAACGACGCCATGAGCAACGCATTGCGAACGCGGGGAATTGCCGGAGAGCTTTTGACAGCACACTGGCTGACTGAAAATCAGTCAGCCAGCTTGGGTCTGGGCGTGGGCGCGTGGATGAAGTGAGCAGGTATCCAACAGATGTTTGCTACAAAATAAGTAGCTGTTTGCACCCGCTGAACAAAGGCCGCAGGCTGATTTATGCCGTAAAGCAGGGCCAGGAAGCGCCGCAGGCAACTAAAAATCAGACTGACCCGTGTTGTCATCAGAGGGTTACCGTTAAAGGACTTTGTCTCACCTGGATCCGCATGCAGTCTTCAGTTCGTGACTGACGGCTGCACGCATGGTATTCCGTAGTTGTATTCGCAAAACGTCGGCTCGTCTGCATGGCAATTCCCTTGTCGCGAGGTGCCTGGCACTCGTCGCTTGCGGGCAATTGTCATCAGTGGCATCGACCTACCAGCGACGCTGTTTGCAGGCCTTTTAATGGGCTTCGGATAGGTGTGGACTAAACTCCAGACAAATCAACTACTTGCAGCGTATCGCTAGTGAAACACATTATAGGGGCAGCTTCAGGCAAGGCGAAACGCCCGTCTAAAGCGCCTGTCCGCCCAATTTTTGCGGTGGCCCAGCCCAAGCCGCAAGCTCTGCCAGCTTCCAGAATCCCTGAACCGATCGCGGCGGTACTTCCGCAAGCGACGCTGGTCACGGTAGAGGAAGACTACGCCGGCCAGCGGCTGGATAATTTCCTGATTCGCCAGCTCAAAGGCGTGCCCAAAACCCATGTGTACCGCATCATCCGCAGCGGCGAAGTGCGGGTCAACAAGGGCAGGGCGCATGCCGACACCCGGGTCGAGGCTGGCGACATCGTGCGCCTGCCGCCGGTACGCACCTCGGAACGGGCCGGGCAAAAGGCCCAGGCCATGCTGAACGTGATGACAGAGGTAGCGCGCCACGGCGCCAGCTCCACCGTCGGCGGCTATGCGCCCTCGCGTGAATTCCCGATTCTTTTCGAGGACGACTTTTTGCTCGCCATCGACAAGCCGGCCGGCGTGGCCGTGCATGGCGGCAGCGGCGTGAGCTTTGGCATTATTGAGCAACTGCGCATGGCCAGGCCCGAAGCCGATTTTCTCGAACTGGTGCATAGGCTGGACCGCGAAACCAGCGGCATTTTGCTGATTGCCAAGCGTCGCATGGCCTTGAAACTGCTGCAGGAGCAATTCCGGGAGCGTGAAACCGACAAGGTTTATCTGGCGCTGGTCAGCGGCGCCTGGCCTGGCAATATGCGCGTGATCGACAAGGCGCTGCACAAATACCTGTTGCCCAACGGTGAGCGGCGCGTCAAGGTGGTGGCCAACGACCATCCCGACGCCATGCGCTCGGTCACGCTGGTCAAGGTAAAAACCCCGATTCCCGCCAACCCCTTGGCGCCCGCCACGCCCTTTACCCTGCTGGAAGTCACCATCAAGACCGGCCGCACCCACCAAATCCGGGTGCATCTGGCCGGCGAAGGGCACCCGATTGCAGGGGACGACAAGTATGGTGATTTTGAACTCAACAAGGCGCTGCAAAGGTCTGCAACTGGCGCGGTTTCGTTGAAACGCATGTTTTTGCATGCCTGGAGCCTGAAGTTCAACCACCCTAAAACCAGAAAAGCGATTCAGCTGCAAGCGCCTTTGCCCGATGAATTGCAGCAGTTTTTGCCGTCTCGCCCAACTGAGCTTCTCCGCGAACCTTCCACAGAGCCTGAGAATTCCTGAGGAATTGAGTGGGCAGGCCACGCCGGGATGGTTGCAGCCAGCGACAATCCCGGCATGCACATTCGAAACTTTGACCTGATCGCCTTCGACTGGGACGGAACGCTGTTTGACTCCACGCAAATCATCGTGCGCTGCATCCAGGCGGCGGTGCGCGATGTAGGTGGCATCGTGCCCACTGACAAGGCGGCGGGCTACGTCATCGGGCTGGGCCTGATGCAGGCCCTGGCCCACGCCGCGCCTGACGTACCGCCCGAAAAATACCCGGAACTGGGCGCGCGTTACCGGCACCATTACGCCACTCACTTCAACGACCTGAGCCTGTTCGAGGGCGTGTTGCCCTTGCTTGATGCGCTCAAAGCGCGGGGCCATCTGCTGGCAGTCGCGACCGGCAAATCAAGGCGCGGGCTGGACGAGGCGCTGCAAAGCGTTGAACTCAAAGGAGTTTTTGACGGCTCGCGCACCGCCGACGAAACAGCTGGCAAACCGGACCCCCTCATGCTGCATGAGTTGATGACGCAGTTTGACCTTCCCGCTGACCGGGTGTTGATGATTGGCGACACCACGCACGACCTGCAGATGGCGCTCAATGCTTCCTGCCCGAGCGTCGGCGTGAGCTACGGCGCGCATGAGCCCGAGGCGTTTGTGGCCCTTAGTCCGCGCCATGTGGCGCACTCGGTGCAGGAGCTGCACGACTGGCTCCTCGTCAACAGTTAATCCCAGGCTTCGTAGTTTATGAGTGAGTTGCTGCCACTTTGCAATAGCCTTGATTTGCTGGAGGGCGGGCTGGCCGTGCCTTTTGATGTGAACTATGCGGGTCAGACTTGCCGCGCCTTTGCCATCCGTTACCAGGGACTGCCGCAGGCCTACCTGAACCGCTGCACGCATGTGGCGATGGAGTTGGACTGGCAGCCGAACCGGGTGTTTGACGACACCGGCCAGTGGCTGCTGTGCGCCAGCCATGGTGCGGCTTACCGGCCCGATACAGGTCAATGCGCCGGTGGCCCATGCCGCGGCGCTCTGGTCAAAATCACGCTTTCAGAGCGGGACGGTGTGGTTTTTTGGCATTCCGCGTACAACCTCAAACCCGTACAGCTTCAAATACCTCTCTAAACTAGCCCCATGAATGATTCAAACCGCCCTGGCAATACCGACCCTTCACCTGATCCGAAAAAAGAGCCGGAATTTCAGCCAAATCAGCCGGATGCGCTTACTTCGCGTGCGCAGGTTGCTCCTGAATTAATAGCAAAGCAATCGTCGAACACCGACCCGTCCAGGGAGACCGGTTGGGAACGGGCGACGCTGGAAAAGCTCGCGTTTGCTTCGCTCGATGAACAAAAAGCCACGCGCCGCTGGAAAACCTTTGTCCGCCTTTCCTGGCTGTTATTTTTTGTTGCCCTGCTGTGGCTGGCCCTGCATCGCGGCACCCCTGCCACCGATGCGAGTGTTCCGCACACGGCCGTGATTGAGGTCAAGGGTGAAATTGCAGCTGGTGCTGACGCCAGTGCCGAGTTTGTCAATGCGGCGCTGCGTGCTGCGTTTGAAGATGAGGGTTCGAAAGCGATTGTGCTGCTCATCAATTCACCGGGTGGCAGTCCGGTGCAGGCCGGCATGATGAATGACGAAATTTTGCGTCTGAAGGCCAAATATAAAAAACCGGTCTATGCCGTGGTGGAAGAAACCTGCGCCTCGGCCGCCTACTACATCGCCGTGTCCGCCGACAAGATTTTTGTCGATAAAGCCAGCATTGTCGGCAGTATCGGCGTGTTGATGGACAGTTTCGGTTTTACCGGCCTGATGGACAAACTGGGCGTCGAGCGCCGTCTGCTGACTGCCGGTGAAAACAAGGGTTTTCTTGATCCTTTCAGTCCTCAAAGCGACAAGCAGCGCGTCTTTGCGCAGAGCATGCTGGACCAGATTCACCAGCAGTTCATCGCAGTGGTGAAAGCTGGCCGCGGCAAGCGCCTGAAGGAAACGCCCGAGATGTTCAGTGGACTTTTCTGGAGCGGCCAGCAGGCCGTTGAGCTGGGGCTGGTCGACCAGCTGGGCAATCTGGACTATGTGGCCCGCGAAGTGGTCAAGGCCGAGGAAATTATCGATTACACGCGCCGCGACAATGTGGCAGAGCGCTTGGCCAAGAGGTTTGGCGCGGCCATGGGCGAAGGCGCGATGAAGGCTTTCAAGGTGATTCCCGCGCTGCGCTAGGCGATTTCAATCGACCTCCAAAGCCCGCAGCTTGCGGGCTTTTTTTATGGTGATTGCCGGGAATGCTGATTAGCGGCCAATGCAGAACACGGTGGGCAGATCCAGTGCAAGCGCAGGCTTGTCACGCTTCCAGCTGCTCACCTGCGCGCTGCGGGACACGCTATTGCCCATGGTGAGGCCGCAACTCAGCGCCAGCCGGGTGTTGCCTTGCAGCGTTTGCAGCAGCGCCTGCAACAGGGCGGCGTTGCGGTAGGGCGTTTCGATAAAGATCTGGGTCTGACCGGTTTTCAGGGCCAGCGACTCCAGTTCCCGGATGCGCTGGGCGCGGCCGCTTGCTTCTTGCGGCAAATAACCCACAAACGCAAAATTCTGCCCATTAAGGCCGCTGCTAGCCAGCGCCAGCATCAGCGACATCGGCCCCGTTAATGGCATCACCTGCAGGCCCAGGTCATGCGCGGCGCGCACCACTGACGAGCCCGGATCGGCAATGGCTGGCATGCCGGCTTCGCTGACCAGGCCCATGTCGCGGCCTTCCATCGCGGCGACGAGCAGCGGCCGCGCGTCGAAGTTGCCGGTATGGTCACCTTTCTTGTGAACTTCGCGTGGAAGCTCCTGAATTTGTAGCGCCTGCACTGCAGTAGACAAGGGTTGCAGCTCGTTGATGCGCTTCAAATAAGCGCGTGTGCTTTTCGCATTCTCGCAAATCCAACACGAAAGCCGGGCCGCGACCTGCAGTGTGCCCAGAGGCATCACATCCTGAAGCGGAGCTTGCGTGTCGCATCCGAAATCAAGCGGAGCCGGTATCAGGTAGAGCTTGCCTTTGATGATGTTGCTCATGAGTTGGCCTTGCTGGTTCCAAGCAGATTGACGCCAGCGGCCCGAAGCAGTTTGCAGGTGCGAATCAGGGGCAGTCCGACCAGTGCAGTGGGGTCATCGCTCTCGATGAATTCGAGCAGCGCAATTCCCAAGCCTTCGCTTTTGGCGCTGCCTGCACAGTCATAGGGTTGCTCTGAGCGCAGGTAGTTTTCAATCTCGTCATCGCTGAGGTCGCGAAATTTCACCCGGACAGCAGCCAGGCTGCTTTGTTCGAAGCCGCTTTCCATGCACACCACCGCGACAGCGGTTTGAAAAATCACGGTTTGGCCGCGCATCTGGCGGAGTTGAATGACCGCCCTTTCATGGTTGCCCGGTTTGCCCAGAGGCAGGCCATTCAGGTCGGCCACCTGGTCGGAGCCGATCACCACGGCCTGAGGAAATGCGCTGGCCACCGCGCGCGCCTTGGACAGCGCCAGACGCTCGGCGAGCAACTGTGGACTTTCGCCATGTAGGGGTGTTTCATCAATATTGGGTGCGGCGACATCGAACGGAATCTGCAGGCGCTGCAGCAGTTCGCGCCGGTAACTTGAGGTGGAACCCAGTATCAGTGGTCGGATTGCCGGGGTAGGGGCTTGGATTGGCGGTGATGCAGGGGCAGGAAAGGCAGAAGGGTTCATTGCCTGATTCTCTTACACTGCAGGCATGTCCAAATCTCTTCAAGCCAGTCGGCTCAACATGCAGGCTTTCGCCCTCGAGGGCATGCCGCTCGTCGAAACCACGTTGCTACAAAATATGGAGCGTCTAGCGCAGGAAGCGCAAGGGCTACAGCCCGATTCGACCGTAAACTGGGAAGCCCGGGCCGAGTTGCGGCCGGGCGCGGGTGCCGAGGACGACATCTGGCTGCACCTGCAAGCCAGAACGTCGGTTCCGCTCACGTGCCAGCGCTGCATGGGCACCGTTGCCAGGCCGCTCGAAGTGAATCAGTGGTACCGTTTTGTGGCGACTGAAGACATCGCCATGACGCAAGACGATGAGTCCGAGGAAGACCTGCTGGTCATGGAGCCGCAGTTTGACCTGCTCGCCGTGCTGGAAGACGAGTTGCTGATGGCGCTGCCGCTGGTGCCCATGCATGACGAGTGCCCCGTTGCCCCTGCGTTGCAGGCTGGCGAGGATGCGCTGGCGGGCCCCGCCAGCGAGAAGCCCAATCCCTTTGCGGTGCTGGCGCAGCTGAAAAAGAAAAATGGATGAGGGGGTGATTTTGACTGTCAGTGCAGAGCGCGCTTGCGAGACGGATGAGGCGCGCAAATCAGCCCGGATGAAAACTGCTTTGTATCGAGCTATAATCTAGGGCTTAGCGTACCAGCGCAGTGATGCTGCCCCCTATAGACTTTTATACGGTTGCAGTTCACCAGGCTTTCGAAATTTGGTGCGTAATTTACCAACACTACATCCCGTCAGGAGCAATTATGGCCGTCCAGCAAAACAAAAAGTCACCTTCAAAGCGCGGTATGCACCGTTCGCACAACGCACTGAATGTGCCAGGTATTGCCGTGGAATCAACCACTGGTGAAATCCATCTGCGTCACCACATCAGCCCGACTGGTTTTTACCGTGGCCGCAAAGTGTTGAAAACCAAAGCCGAAGCGTAACCTCACGTCTGAAGTACTGGCCCGCACTCACCCTGCGGGCCTTTCTTTTGCCTGAATTTCAATTCTTGACTCTACCAGTCTGCTCATGATCAGGATCGCTGTCGATGCCATGGGGGGCGACTTCGGTCCCGACGTCACCCTCCCTGCCAGTCTGGCATTTCTGGAAGCACACCCGGATGCTGAACTGGTAATAGTAGGCCAGCCGCAAGTTCTTGAGGCGCATCCGCTGCACAGGCAATTGCAGGCGCACGCTTGTTGCAAAATCGTTGCCGCCAGTGAGGTCGTCACGATGGACGACTCGATAGAAATTGCGTTACGGCGCAAGAAGAACTCATCCATGCGGGTGACGATCAATCAGGTCAAGGAAGGTTCTGCCCAGGTTGCGGTATCCGGCGGCAACACTGGCGCGCTGATGGCCATTGCCCGCTACGTGTTGAAAACGGTAGACGGTATTGACCGCCCTGCCATTGCCTCACAACTGCCAAATGCGGCAGGTCGGGCTACCACCGTGCTCGATCTGGGCGCCAAT
Source organism: Polaromonas sp. (assembly GCA_043779865.1). Classification (GTDB taxonomy): domain Bacteria; phylum Pseudomonadota; class Gammaproteobacteria; order Burkholderiales; family Burkholderiaceae_C; genus Polaromonas. Next base: position 12,998 of record JAYWDL010000006.1, on the reverse strand, counting down.
GTTGATTGCACCGAAGAGCATTTACTTCAGTTTGCGGTCATGGGCTCTGCACTGGTGGCCGCGATTGCCGATAATCCTGCGCCCACTGTCGGCCTGCTTAACATTGGTGAAGAGGCCATAAAAGGCGGTGACATGATCAAAAAGGCTGGCAAGCTGCTAAAGGCAGCCTCTGACTCGGGCGATATCAATTTCTATGGAAATGTTGAAGGAAACGACATTTTCAAGGGCACGACTGACATCGTGGTTTGCGATGGTTTTGTCGGCAATGTGGCGCTCAAGACCAGCGAAGGTCTGGCACACATGATTGGCGACTTCATCAAGGCAGAATTTTCACGCAATATTTTTACCAAGATGGCAGCCGTTGTAGCCTACCCGGTATTGGCTGCGTTTAAAAAACGGTTTGACCACCGGCGTTATAACGGCGCTGCACTGCTCGGCTTGCAAGGTCTGGTGTTTAAAAGTCACGGCTCGGCGGACGTTTTTGCTTTTGAGCAAGCACTGAGTCGGGCTCATGATGCGGCTCGAAATAACCTGCTGCAAAGAGTCCGCGAACGCATTGCCCATGCTGCGCCTCTACTGGTCGCGCAAAGAGCAGTACCGCTTATCGATGGGGCAGTTGTGGTCTCTTCCATGCCCGTTGACTTACCTGTTTCAACACCGGCACACTAAGCAATGACCCGTTATTCACGCATCACTGGCACCGGCAGTTTTCTGCCACCGCGCCGACTGACCAATGCCGACCTGGCGGCTGAACTAGCCACCAAGGGTGTTGAAACTTCTGACGAATGGATTGTGGAGCGCACGGGAATCAGGGCACGACACTTTGCCGCGCCCGACGTCACCAGCAGCGATCTGGGCGTAGAGGCTGCAAAACGTGCGATGCAGGCGGCAGGGCTGCAGCCGGCCGACATTGACCTCATCATTGTGGCCACCTCGACGCCTGACATGGTGTTTCCCTCGGCGGCATGCATTGTGCAGAACAAACTGGGAATTTCCGGTTGCCCGGCCTTTGATATCCAGGCGGTTTGCAGCGGCTTTGTCTATGCGCTGACAGTGGCCGATGCGATGATCAAAACCGGCACGGCGAACAAAGCCCTGGTGATCGGCGCAGAAGTTTTTTCGCGCATTCTGGATTTTACCGACCGGACCACCTGCGTGTTGTTTGGCGATGGTGCTGGCGCTGTGGTACTGGAAGCTTCGGACACGCCCGGCATTCTCGCCAGCGACTTGCACGCGGACGGCAAGCATGTCGGCATTTTGTGCGTCCCCGGCCATGTGTCGGGCGGCAGTGTGCTGGGCAATCCGCTCCTGAAAATGGACGGGCAGGCGGTGTTCAAGCTGGCCGTGGGCGTGCTTGAAAGCGCTGCCCGCGCAACGCTTGCCAAGGCCAAGCTGACAGAAGCGGATATCGACTGGCTGATTCCCCACCAAGCCAACATTCGCATCATGCAGAGCACCGCCAAAAAATTAAAGATGCCATTCGAGAAAGTGATTGTCACAGTCGATCAGCATGGCAACACCTCGGCGGCGTCGATTCCGCTGGCGCTCGATGTTGCCGTTCGCAGTGGCAAGGTTAAAAAGGGTGATATCCTCATGCTCGAAGGCGTTGGTGGCGGCTTCACTTGGGGTGCAGTGCTTCTCAAATACTAAGATGTCAGCATTTGCTTATCGGTCCCGTCCTGACAGACAGGTCAAAGATTGAACTTCAGCGCGTCGGGTTTTAAAGCCAGACTTGACCGATTTGCGGCGCTATTGCTGCTTGTAGCGTTTACGCTTGCTGGCTGGAAAATCGTGAATCGCGTGCCTGCCTCGAATTTTGCGACCGTTTCACAACACGTTGCACTGTCGCCAAGCGTCCCAGGCGACACTGTAAAAGTGTCACCAGCACCCAGCCTGCCGCAGCAACAGCTTTCTCCCGATGGCCGCTTTCGCTTCGATGCCCAGTTTGTTTCGTCCGCACCCGGTCAGGCCGTGCATGCCGCTTCCGTGGTCGAGTTGAGCGACGGCCGCTTGCGGGCGGTATGGTTTTCCGGTTCGCGTGAAGGGGCGGGGGATGTGGTCATCAAGACTTCCGTGATGGATGAAGCGAGCCTGCACTGGGGTGATGAAACGACGCTTTTCGATCGTCAACACATTCAGCAGGGGCTGTGGCGCTATGTTAAAAAGCTTGGCAATCCGGTGATTGCCCGTGCGCCCGACGGATCGATTTTGCTCTGGATGGTCAATGTTTCCTTGGGCGGATGGGCTGGCAGTTCCATCACCTGGGCGCGATCTACCGATGAAGGAGGCAGCTGGAGCGATCCCCGGAGAATGGTGACTTCGCCGTTTCTCAATATCAGCACCCTCGTAAAAGGCTCACCATTTTTTTACCGGAATGGGCAAATCGGCTTGCCCGTGTATCACGAGTTAGTGACCAAGTTTGCAGAAGTGCTGCGTATCGACGCGCAGGGTCAAGTCGTCGACAAGACCCGAATCCCAGGTAGCCAGAACAGCCTGCAACCCGTAGTGATGCCAGTAAATCCAGAGCAGGCGCAGGTTTATATGCGTTCGGGCAATGGCACTTCAGTGATGAGATCGGCTACGAACGACGCCGGCAAGACCTGGTCTTCTACCCATGCCACTGGCTGGCCCAACCCGGATTCGGCACTGGCCAGCGTGGTCACTGACACAGGCCAGCAGTGGCTGGCTTTGAATCCGGCCCCTGAAAATCGCGAAATTCTGGCGTTGCTGCGGACCCCTATCGGAGGCTCCTTCGACGGTGTCAGCCCATGGATCGTGGAATCGTCCGCTACGCCCCAAACCCGTCTTTCAGTCAGGCAGTACGAACTCGTGCTGGGTGGCGAACTCAAAGCCCGTGGTGCCAGCGAAGCGCAAGCACAGGCTTATGTGGCAAGCGCCCAACGCCAGCTGTGTGGCGCAACCACCTGTTCCCAAGAGTTCTCCTACCCTTATCTGCTGCAAAGCCGTGATGGCTACCTGCATCTGGTGTACACCTGGCACCGCACCCGCATCAAGCATGTCCGGTTCGATCCCCTGCAAGTCCTTCAACCTGACGCTGTTTCGCCAGCCACAAGCCATGCTTCTCCCGTCGCTCGCTGATCTGCTGGCCCTGCTGGGCATTGACCTGGTGCTGTGCGCCGGTTGCCTGCGGCTGCTGGGCGGTACGCGTGGCGTCTCACGGTGGGAAAAATGGGGCACGGTGTTCTGTTTTGTCGTTCTGTGGCTTCCCGTGGGTGCGCCGCATTTGCCACTGCTGGCTTATATCCGCGGGATCAGTTCAGACCTGAGTATCACGCTGGTGGCGCTGGCTTGTCTTGGCTTGTGCCAGCGCCTGCTGGGACTTCGTGTCATCGTCCGGCGGGAAAAAATGGCATTGAATGGAGCCATCGCGGTTGCCGCCCTATTTTTATATCCCATGGCCTTGGGATGGGGCGACTGGGATAGCTATCGGGCCGGGTGGGGCTCTTACGGCATGTGGGCAGCGCTGCTGGCGTTGTCGTTGCTCAGTTGGGTCAAAGGATTGCGGCTCTTGCCGATACTGGTGGGAGTGTCGCTGCTCGCATGGAGCACGGGCCTGATGGAATCAACCAATCTTTGGGACTATCTTTTTGACCCGTGGCTGGCTACAGCTGCGCTTTTTCAATGCATGAAGTCAGGCGCGCAGTTGGTGCTGACCCGATTCAGGCCGACTGGATTAGACGCTCGGAATCTCTCGAATTGATACAGCTCAAGCAGAGCGTGGCGCTGCTGTTCGACATCTTTCTACAATGAATGCAATAATTTTTGCGATTGATAACCGGAGTCATCATTTGAAGTCGTTTGCTTTTATTTTTCCTGGTCAGGGATCGCAGTCGGTCGGTATGCTGGATGCATGGGGCGACCACCCTGCCGTCACGCAAACAGTGGCGGAAGCTTCCGATGCGCTTGCTGAGGATATTGGCAGCTTGATTCGGGATGGCTCCAAAGAAGCACTGGCCCTGACCACCAATACCCAGCCCGTAATGCTGGTGGCGGGAGTGGCGGCTTACCGGGTATGGATGGTTGAAACAGGTGCAGCACCAGCCGTGGTGGCCGGTCATTCTCTGGGCGAATACTCCGCACTGGTGGCTTCAGGCGTGTTGAGCCTGTCGCAGGCCGTACCGCTGGTTCGCTTTCGGGCGCAGGCCATGCAGAATGCTGTTCCGGTCGGGGTAGGCGCCATGGCGGCAATTCTTGGCATGGAAGCTGGCAAGGTAATTGAGGGCTGTGCCGAAGCGGTGCGGACATTTGGACCCGATACCTCCGAAATCGTGGAGGCTGTCAATTTCAATGACCCGCTGCAAACCGTGATTGCGGGCAGCAAGGCTGCTGTGGATAAAGCCTGTGAAATCCTCAAGGCCAAGGGTGCCAGGCGGGCCTTGCCTTTGCCGGTGTCGGCGCCTTTTCATTCCAGCCTGATGAAGCCGGCGGCCGAGAAGCTCAGGGAGCAACTGGCCAGTGTCCAATTTTCAGCGCCTCAAATCCCTGTGATCAACAATATCGACGTGGCCATCGAAACCGACGCCAAGCTTATTCGTGCAGCACTCTACCGGCAGGCGTTTGGCCCGGTGCGCTGGGTCGAGTGTGTGCAGGCCATCAAGGCGCGGGGGCTGACTAGCCTTGTCGAGTGCGGGCCGGGTAAGGTGCTCGCCGGCATGGTCAAGAGAATTGATCCGGCGTTAACGGGTGCGCCTTTGTTTGATCCAGCCTCGTTGGCTGCAGTAAAGGAGATGCTGGCATGAGTGAAATGAAGTTTGAGGGACAGGTGGCACTGGTCACCGGTGCGTCGCGCGGTATAGGCGCCGCCATTGCGCTTGAACTGGCCAAAAAGGGCTTGAAAGTGACAGGCACGGCCACCAGTGATGAGGGTGCGGCAAAAATCAGTCGTACCCTGGCTGCATTTCCCGGTTGTAGCGGCCAGACGCTGGATGTAAACGATGCGGCAGCTGCCGAGGCGCTGATAGACGGCATCGTCACGGAATACGGTGGCCTGCAGGTGCTGGTAAATAATGCCGGCATCACGCGTGACATGCTGGCAATGCGCCTTAAGGACGACGATTGGGATGCAGTCCTGGACACCAACCTCAAGGCCGTGTTCCGAATGAGCCGAGCGGTGATGCGGACAATGATGAAGCAGCGCTATGGCCGCATCATCAACATTACCTCGGTCGTGGGGGCTTTAGGCAATGCCGGCCAGGCTAATTACGCCGCCGCCAAGGCGGGCGTGGCGGGCATGACGCGTGCGCTGGCCCGCGAACTCGGGTCACGCAACATCACGGTCAATTGCGTTGCACCAGGCTTTATCGAGACCGATATGACAGCCCGTTTGCCCGAAGAGCAGCAAAAAGCACTGCTGGGGCAAATTCCCTTGGGGCATCTGGGCAAGCCGCACGATATTGCGCACGCCGTGGTTTTTTTGGCCGGTCCCCAAGCCGCTTACATCACAGGTCAGGAAATTCACGTCAACGGCGGCATGTATATGTAGCCTAGCTGCCGAGGTGTTGGCTTGCGTAGCGCGTACGCTGCGAACAGCAGCTTGCTAGTCGCAGAACACAGAAAAATCGAAGCCGGTTTTTATCCGTCCGGCCCTTTGCTTAGGCGATCAGTCCTAACGCGGTAAAATCACGGATTAATTTACAACCCTCAGAGGGAACTATGAGCGATATCGAAGCACGTGTTAAGAAAATCATTGCCGAACAACTTGGCGTGGAAGAAGGTCAAGTAACCAGCGAGAAAGCCTTTGTGGCTGATCTGGGCGCTGATTCACTTGACACCGTAGAACTGGTCATGGCTCTGGAAGATGAGTTTGGCATTGAAATTCCGGACGAAGACGCCGAGAAAATCACCACTGTCCAGAACGCGATTGACTACGCAACTACCCATCAAAAAGCCTGAGGCTTTCACGCCTTTGTCGTCATCAACCTGAAAAGCCATCGCGGTCTTTTCAGGTTTTTTTCAGGATTACTGAATGAACCGTCGTCGTGTCGTTGTGACTGGTCTGGGTTGTATCAGCCCGGTAGGAAATACCGTGGCCGATTCCTGGGCCAATTTGCTTGCCGGTACGCCCGGAATTGACTTGATCACCCAATTTGATGCAAGCAACCTCGCTTGTAAAATTGCGGGTGAGGTCAAGGGTTTCAATATTACGGATTACATTCCGGAAAAAGAAGCCCGGCACATGGATCGCTTTATTCATTTGGGTCTGGCTGCAGCGTTTCAGGCGGTGGCTGACAGCGGCCTGCCTACCGGCGATGCTTTGGGCGATGAGATGGCGACGCGTATCGGTTGCAATATCGGCTCAGGCATCGGCGGTTTGCCCTTGATTGAAAAGATGCATTCCGAACTGGTGAATCGCGGGCCGCGCCGCATTTCACCGTTTTTTGTGCCAGCGACGATCATCAACATGATTTCCGGGCATGTCTCCATCAAGTTTGGCTTCAAGGGCCCCAACATTGCTGTCGTTACGGCTTGCACCACAGGTCTTCATGCGATTGGCCTGTCGGCGCGCATGATTGAATATGGCGACTGCGATGTCATGGTCGCCGGAGGGGCTGAAGCGACAGTCTCAGCCTTGGGTGTAGGCGGGTTTGCTGCGGCCCGGGCCTTGTCAACCCGCAATGAAGACCCCAAAACAGCTTCGCGTCCCTGGGACAAGGACCGCGATGGCTTTGTACTGGGCGAGGGCAGTGGCGTGGTGGTGCTGGAAGAATACGAACATGCCAAGGCGCGGGGTGCCAAGATTTACGCCGAAGTCATCGGTTTTGGTATGAGCGCAGACGCCTATCACATGACCGCGCCTGATATCGACGGCCCCCGTCGTTCCATGGCCATGGCTTTGAAAAATGCCGGCGTCAATGCCGATCAGGTCCAGTACCTCAATGCGCACGGCACCTCGACTCCGCTGGGCGACTTGAACGAAACCAATGCCATCAAGGCCGCCTTTGGTGCCCATGCCAAAGATCTTGTCGTCAGCTCGACCAAATCCATGACGGGTCACTTGCTCGGCGGCGCAGGCGGCATTGAGTCAGTGTTTACCGTATTGGCGTTGCACCATCAAAAAATTCCGCCCACTATTAACATCTTTAATCAGGATCCTGAGTGTGATCTTGATTTTTGTGCCAACACGGCGCGTGACGCCACGCTGGAAATTGCGGTCAAAAACAATTTCGGATTTGGTGGCACCAATGGCACGCTGGTATTCAAGCGCGTCTAAGGGGCCTTGGTTTTCCTGCCCAGTCGCACATCAGAGCCCTGACCGCCCTTGAATCGTCATAACGCCCCGCCGGTCGTCTATCCGTTGGGGCGTTCCCATTTTTTGGGTTCATCGTTGCTGGCATTGTGGCTTGCCGGGCTGCTTGCGGTGTTATTCTGGTTCCATAGCATTTCGCAATTTGACTGGCGTATGGGATTGGCATTTTCTGCCGTGCTGGGCGCTGGCGTTGCAGCCCGAACCCGCTGGAATCACCCTCCAAGCGGCCAATTAGCATGGAATGGCGAAGCGTGGCGTTGGGAAAGTCCAAGCTACCAGACCGGCAGTACCGAGCAGGAACTTTCGGTCATTGCTGATTTCCAGCACACGCTGCTGCTTCAGTTCGAAAACAAGACTGGAGCAAGCTTGTGGCTCTGGCTGGAGCGAAACACCATGCCAGAGCGTTGGCTGGATTTGCGCCGGGCCGTGTATTCGCCGCACAAGTCAGCTTCCGCCCTGCAGCACGATTTGCTGCCTGACGAGTCTTCTGTCTCACCCGATTTGGCTGTGTCAGTATCAAGCGCTATGCACCCTGTTGAAGTCCCGCGAATAGAGTCATGACCACCGATTTACCACCGTTCCAGGTTGGAAAGACTGCCGACAGTGACACTATGCTGGTCGAACGCACTCTGGCGGGTGACCAAAAAGCGTTTGAGCTACTGGTCATCAAATACCAGCGGCGGATTCAGCGCCTGATCGGGCGCATGGTTCGCGATGTGGATCTGGTGGAAGACATTTCTCAGGAAACGTTCATTCGGGCTTACCGCGCTCTGGCCCAGTTCAGAGGTGAAGCCCAGTTTTACACCTGGCTGTACCGAATTGCGGTCAACACGGCCAAAAAAGCCTTGATGGACCTAAAGCGCAACCCGACGGTTTCAGAAAATTCCTATAAATCCGACGACGACGATGAAACTTCCCCGATTGAAAACGAACTAACCAGCTCAGAAACGCCGGAAGCTGTATTGGCCAGTAAGGAAATTGCGGAAATTATTAATGCAGCGATGGAGGCCTTGCCGGAAGAGCTTCGTCAGGCTATCACCTTGCGCGAAATAGAAGGCTTGAGTTACGAAGAGATATCAGTAGCCATGAATTGCCCCATTGGTACGGTGCGATCCCGCATTTTCAGGGCTCGCGAAGCCATTTCTGCAAAAGTAAAACCCTTGCTGGAAAACCAGTCGGGCAAACGCTGGTAATGCCCGTTTGCCAGTCATTGCCCACTGATGAGTAGAGCCCAAGTCTTCAGTGAATAAAAAATCGGCAGAACCGCTGCCTCTAACCTCATGAAACCATCCATGTCCACCAGCGAACTCTTGTCTGCATTGGCCGATAGCCAGTTGGGCAATTCAGATTTAGCAGTTGCTCTAGAGGCGTGCGAGCATGACGAGTCTGCTCTGGCCTGCTGGAACACCTATCACCTGATTGGTGATGTGCTGCGTACCCCGGCACATGCGGCTGCTCCGATGAAGGCCGATGCGCAGTTGGCATTTGTCGTCCGGCTTAACAAGCGGCTTGCGCAAGAACCACAGATCAGAACAGAGTTTGCTTCGTTGGAGGTGAGTCCGATTAAACCTGTCCAGCCCGTCATGGATTTGATCCACCAACGCGGGCCAGCTTCCAATGATGGCAATTTCCGCTGGAAACTGGTAGCTGGCGTGGCTTCTCTGGCGGCCATTTCCGCTATTGCGTGGAATGCGTCAAGCCTGCTGGCGCCTGCTTCTTCGCCGCAACTGGCACAGGCTTCTTCTGCACAAATTGTGGTCGCTTCACCGCAGGGAATGATGGTGCGCGACGCCAGGCTGGAGGAATTACTGGCAGCGCACAAGCAGTTTGGCGCTGCGTCCGCTTTGCAGGAGTCCTCAGGCTTTCTGCGAGATGCCACTTTTGATACGCCGCAGAGTGCGGGTGCAATCAGTGGTCGCTGAAGTGCGGGAAAGCATTCCAAAAGTCATGAATTTAAGACTTTTCAGTCTTCTTGCGCTTGTCCTGTGGGCGTTGTCAGCTATGAATTATGTAGCGGCCCAAATACCGCCATCCGCGCCTGCAGCTGACGCGCCTGTTGCAGCAGAATCCCGAAGTCTCAATGACTGGCTGATGCGAATGCATGAAGCCTCAAGAAACCGGTCTTATATCGGAACCTTTGTCGTGTCTGCCGGCGGAACCATGTCCAGCGCCAAGATATGGCATGCGTGCGAAGGCAGAGAGCAAATGGAGCGGGTTGAAACGCTGACCGGCGCACCGCGTTCGATCTTCCGGCATAACGACCAGGTGGTCACTTTCTTACCTGACCACAAAGTGGTTCGCATCGAAACACGTGACTCACTGGGCCTGTTTCCTGAGTTGTTCCAGTCGGCTGACAGCCGCATTGCCGACTTCTACAAGGTTCGCCAGGACGGTATAGAACGAGTGGCTGGCGTGGACGCTGACATCATCGTGCTTGCTCCAAAAGACAACCTGCGCTTTGGCTATCGCGTCTGGACTGAACGTAAAAGCGGGTTGGTGGTGAAGCTGCAGACGCTGGACACCGATGGCAAGGTGCTTGAGCAGGCTGCATTTTCAGAATTACAGCTCGATGCGCCCGTCAGAATGGACAAACTTGTCCAGATGATGGGAAAGATAGAGGGCTACCGCATTGAAAAACCGGTGCTGCTTAAAACCACTGCAAATGCCGAAGGCTGGGTATTGAAGACACCTGTGGCCGGCTTCAGTTCGATGAGTTGTTACAAGCGTCCTGTTTCTGCTTCAACTGGGGCTTCGGCGAATGCGCCAGCTAGTCCCATGGCTGGGGAGGGTTCGCTGCAGTGGATTTTTTCCGATGGCCTGGCTTCGGTGTCCATTTTTGTAGAACCCCTGGACCGGCAGCGACACACCAGGGAAGCCAGTCTGTCCATGGGCGCTACCCAGACTTTGACCCGGCAGCATGATGTGTACTGGATTACAGTCATGGGCGAGGTACCCATGCCGACCTTGCGGCTCTTTGCCAACGGGCTGGTGCACAAAAAGTAAAAATGGTCGCCTTGACCGGCAATTTGCAGGAATTCTTTGTTTATTCCAGGGGTCCATGCACTTTACTTTCTGGCATTGACGCTTATTTGGCCAACATGCTGATTTGCTTGATTTATTACTATTTATAACGAGGCTAAAAATGCTTGAATTGAACTGGAAACCACTGCGTCCCTACCTGACGGCAGCCCTGATGGCCGTCGCAGCCACAACAACCATGCTGCCTGTAACGCCGGTATGGGCACAAAACCGCACGCTGCCTGATTTCACCGATCTGGTGGATCAGGTAGGGCCGTCGGTGGTAAATATTCGTACTCTTGAAAAAGTCAAGGCGTCTGCCGCTGGAGATGTTGACGAGCAGATGCTGGAATTTTTCAAGCGTTTCGGAATTCCCGTGCCGCCCAACCTGCCCCGGGGCCCGCGTTCTGACCCCAGCCAGCCGGACGAGGACCGGCCGCGCGGCGTTGGTTCAGGATTCATCCTGTCAACAGACGGCCTGGTCATGACGAATGCCCATGTGGTTGAAGGTGCGAATGAAGTGATCGTTACCCTTACCGACAACCGCGAATTCAAGGCAAAAATCATTGGTGCCGACAAGCGCAGTGATGTGGCTATCGTCAAGATTGAGGCGACAGGTCTGCCCGCCGTGAAAATTGGCGATATCAGTCGCCTCAAGGTCGGCGAGTGGGTCATGGCAATCGGCTCGCCGTTTGGTCTTGAAAATACCGTGACGGCAGGCATTGTCAGCGCGAAGCAGCGCGATACCGGCGACTACCTGCCTTTCATCCAGACCGACGTGGCCATCAATCCCGGCAATTCCGGCGGTCCGCTGATCAACATGCGCGGCGAGGTGGTGGGCATCAACAGCCAGATCTATTCGCGTTCAGGCGGCTTTCAGGGAATTTCTTTTGCCATCCCGATTGACGAAGCAACGCGCGTGTCCGAACAGCTGCGTATCAACGGCAAGGTCACGCGTGGGCGCATCGGCGTTCAGATTGACCAGATCACCAAAGAGGTGGCTGAGTCCATCGGCCTGGGTAAAGCCCAAGGCGCACTGGTAAGAGGAGTTGAGAGTGGCGCACCCGCGGACAAGGCGGGCATAGAAGCGGGTGACATCATCACCAAATTTGACGGTAAAGTGATTGACAAGGCGAGTGACCTTCCACGCATGGTCGGCAATGTCAAGCCAGGCACCAAGGCCGTAGTGACTGTGTTCAGACGCGGCAGTACGCGGGATATGTCTGTCACCATTGCCGAAGTGGAGGCCGACAAGCCCCTCCGGAAAGTTTCAAAACCGGAGTCCAAACCGCCTGTGGCAGGTCCGGCGCAGGCACTCGGTCTGGCAATTAGCGAGATAACGGACGCCCAGAAAAAAGAACTCAAGATCAAGGGCGGTGTCAAGATCGATGCCATTGAAGGCGCTGCTGCCCGAGCCGGGCTGCGTGAAGGTGATGTGATTGTGTCGATTGCCAATTCGGAAATTACAGGTGTCAAGGAGTTTGAAACGGCGCTGGCAAAAATTGACAAGTCCAAAACAGTTACCTTGCTGTTCCGGCGTGGTGAGCTGGCACAGTTTGCGATGATCCGGCCCGCACATTAATGATCGGCTGCTGCAGGCAGCGTGTTCCTGTCAACGGGGCTTCTGTGATTTCCGACTATGTGAAAATTCCTGAAAGTCAATCTGATACTCAGCAATGATCAGCCTGGATTGACTCACGCTTGTTCAAAAATTGTCCGTTGTCAAACAGTATAAAATTGTGAATGAGTTGTGTGTAACACTTCATTGCCATTGGCTGACGTTAAAAGTAGCAGCAGTCTGGATCATTTCATTGCAGGTTTTTTTACCTGCAATGAATTTCCAGCTATCGCAGTTGCCATAGATTGTTGGTTCAGGGCGCGTCACCATAAGACGCGCCCTTTTTTATTGTCTCTTGCACCGGCATTCCTTTTCTTCGCAATACTTTCAAGTACTTAGGCGTTCCTGTTGATGAATCACATCCGAAATTTTTCGATCATTGCGCACATTGATCATGGCAAATCCACGCTCGCAGACCGGCTCATCCAGCGTTGTGGCGGTCTGGAAGATCGTGAAATGAGTGCGCAGGTGCTCGATTCGATGGACATCGAAAAAGAGCGCGGAATCACCATCAAGGCGCAGACCGCTGCGCTGAAATACAAGGCACTCGATGGCCAGGTTTACAACCTCAATTTGATTGACACGCCGGGCCATGTCGACTTTTCTTATGAAGTGAGCCGCTCGCTGTCTGCCTGCGAAGGTGCATTGCTGGTGGTTGATGCCAGCCAGGGCGTGGAAGCGCAGACGGTGGCCAATTGCTACACCGCGCTGGACCTGGGCGTCACTGTCGTGCCGGTACTCAACAAGATGGATTTGCCGCAGGCCGACCCCGAGAATGCCAGGCAGGAAATCGAGGAGGTGATCGGCATTGATGCAACCGATGCGATTCCCTGCAGTGCTAAAACCGGAATGGGTATTGACGAGATTCTGGAAGCTGTCGTTGCCAGGATTCCGCCGCCCAAGGGCAATCCGGATGCCGCGCTTCGTGCCATGATCATTGACAGTTGGTACGACGCTTATGTGGGCGTGGTCATGCTGGTGCGCGTCGTCGACGGACGGCTTGCCAAGGGCGACCGCATCAAGCTCATGGCGAGCGAGGCAACCTATAACGCCGAACAGCTGGGCGTCTTTACCCCGCACACCGAGGCGCGCCAG
>JAYWDL010000005.1:0-8086 GCA_043779865.1 Polaromonas sp. | reverse complement strand
CGGTGCCATCCTGGCACTGGCAGCGGGCTGGTGGGGGCTGCGCGCTGTCCTCAACACGCCAGTGGTCGAAACGCTGCGAAAATCGCAGTAGGACTTTTTAAAGAATATGCAACTACACGAAAAACCTGATGAAGCGCCGCCGTTTGAAACCCCTTTCGCCTGGATAGGCGGTGAGGAGCGCGTCAAGGCGCTGGTCGAGCGCTTTTATGACCTGATGGACCTAGAGCCCGCCTACGCCGCGTTGCGGGCGGCGCACGGCAGCACGCTGGACAATGCCCGCCAGCGCCTGTTCTGGTTTTTGTGCGGCTGGCTGGGCGGGCCTCAGCACTACACCGAACGCTTCGGCCATCCGCGCCTGCGCCAGCGCCACATGCCCCAGCAAACGGGGGGCGGCACCATCGGCATCAAGGAGCGCGACCAGTGGCTGGCCTGCATGGACCAGGCGATGCTTGAATCCGGCGTGGACGACGCCTTGCGCACGCGGCTCAACGCCTCGTTTTTTCAGACGGCGGACTGGATGCGTAATCGGGGCAATTAAACGCTGCCCGCTGCCGGGCGCATTCATCAGGATGCCTGCTTCCTGAACCGGGCCAGGACGCCGTTAAAGCCGACGCGCGGGTCCACCAGCACAGGGTTGACCCGCGCTTACTTCAGGTGCTGGAACAGGATCGTGGCGCCTATTCCGGCTAGCACCATGCCGCCGAAAATCTCGGCGCGTTTTCCGGCCACTGCGCCCAGCGCGCGCCCGACCATGACACCGAGGGTGACCATGACAAAGGTGGCAAAGCCGATGGCCGCGGCAATCGGCAGGATGCTTACTTTGAGAAATGCCAGTCCGGCACCGACGGCCATGGCATCAATGCTGGTGGCAAAACCGGTGGCTGCCAGCAGCCAGAAGGAATGCCGGGTGGGCTTGTCAGGCTCCTGGGCATCCGGCGCCTGCAAGCCGGCGTAAATCATGCGCAGCCCCAGTCCGCCCAGTAGCACGAAGGCGATCCAGTGATCCCAGGTCTGGACATAGCTGGCCGCCGTCAGGCCCAGCCCCCAGCCGATGACGGGCGTGACCGCTTCAATCGCGCCAAAGATGGCGCCGGTTCGCAGTGCTTCACGCCAGCGGGGGTTTTGAAGGGCGGTCCCCTTGCTGACAGCCGCCGCAAACGCGTCCGTTGACATGGCCAAGGCCAGCAGGGTGATAGAAAGGAAATTCATGGGGGCTTTGTTCTAGCCGGGCGAAAACCATGGCGCGCCACCACTGCCCGACCTGTTGTGTCGTGCTGGCGCGCCCATGGTCTCGCCAACCAGAATGGTTGCCAGCGCCACGGCATGCAGTGCATGCCGAGTATGTTGACGCGGGCGCTTCCAGGACGGAAGCCGGCTACTCCCCAAGAGAGGGCGCCAGTTTACCAAATACCGGGCAAGCGGTGACGGGTGAATTGCCTATTCCTTTGCCAGCGGCATGTCTGCGTTCAAAAATCAGGGGCGAGGGTTGCGGGTTCTGCTGAAAATGCTATCAAATAAATAGCTGATAGCGCATTACAGTATTGGGCTAATAAGCGTTTTAGTCCAAAATTATCGAAAACCGGCAAAAAACCGGACTTCTTGCGATCCGGCGCCTGGTTCGGGTCGGTTGGCACCACTTCAAGCCGTTATTTTCAGAAAGAAATAGCCTGGAGCGCATATTTTTATTGCGCGAGCAGCTTTTGAATAAATAGCAGAGAGATAAAATTCAGCTCTGCGCCAGCAGCACCACCAGCGCGCCCGCGCCGCCCTCGGCCGGCCGGGCCTGCACAAAGGCCAGCACTTCCTGCTTTTGAATCAGCCAGCTTTGCACCCGGCCCTTGAGCACGGGCGCCTTGCCGGGCGAGCCCAGGCCCTTGCCATGCACCACGCGCACGCAGCGCAGACCGGCCTTGTTGGCTTCGCGGATAAAGGCGGCTAGCGCCTCGCGCGCGTCTTCGCGGCGAAAACCGTGCAGGTCGAGCTGGCGCTGAATGCTCCAGTTGCCCCGGCGCAGCTTGCGCACCACATCCGGGCCCATGCCCGGGCGACGAAAACTCAGGGTTTCATCGGTGTGCAGCAAGGTTTCCACGTCAAACTCATCCGAGAGGGCTTCCTGCATCACGGCCAACTCGTCGCGTTGCTGCTGCTCGGCAATGGGAGCAGGCCGGGCTCGCTGCAGACTGGCCTTGTGGCCAGGCCGGTGCTGGGGCGCCAAAGCAATGACCCGCCCGACGGCGCGCGAAAATAACTCTTTTTCGGCTCTGGCTACGGTGGCGGCAGCCAGGCGTTCAGCTTCCCGCTCCTGTTCCAGCCGGGACCGCGCTTCAATTTCCCGCCTGACGAGCTTGAGGTCTTTCAAGTCCCGGATCAGGAAGCTTTTTGAGCGTTGGGAAGAGGGCGCAAGCATGGGATGCAGGAAAGTGTGAACAGACGGAAGTGGGACCAGACGGTGAGAAGCGCCAATGCTAAAGCAGTCCCAGTTCGGCCATCGAGACAGCCTGAGTACTCGTCACCACAAAATGGTCGAGCACCCGCACATCCACCAGCGCCAAGGCAGATTTGAGGGTTTGAGTCAGCACCTCGTCAGCGCGCGAAGGCTGGGCGGCGCCGCTCGGGTGGTTGTGCGCCAGCACCACGCTTGCCGCATTGAGCGCCAGCGCCCGGATCACCACCTCGCGCGGATAGACGCTGGTTTGCGTCAGCGTTCCGCGAAACAGCTCTTCCAGCGCAATCAGGCGGTGCTGGCTGTCCAGAAACAGCACGGCAAAAATCTCGTGCGGCCGGCTGCCCAGCTGCAGCTGCAGGTAGTCGCGCACCGCCTGCGGCGTGGTGAATAGCGCCTTTTCCTTCAGCTCTTCGGCCAGGGCGCGCCGCGCCAGTTCCAGCACGGCGACAATTTCTGCCCGTTTGGCCGGCCCCAGCCCCTTGATGCTTTTCAGCGCTTCGGCTCCGGTGTGCAGCAGCCCGGCCACGCCGCCGAAATTGTCGAGCAATTCCTGGCCCATCTGGAGCGCATTTTTGCCAGGCAGCCCGGTGCGCAGCAGCAGGGCCAGCAGTTCGGCATCGCTAAGCGCGCCGGCGCCGCGGGCCAGCAGTTTTTCGCGCGGACGGGCGTCCTCGGGCAGATCTTTGAGGAGCATGGATGAAATGGTTGAGGAAGGTTCAGGCGCGAAGAAGGCTTGTGGAGCGAAAGCGAAGCGAAGTGAAGGCCAATCCAGAGAAAAAGGGTGAAAAGGCGGACGGTGGCCCGGGCAAGCCTTGCTTTCTACAATAGGGCCAGTTTACTAACAGTTGCCAGTTGCCCAGGCTGGTCCGAAAGTCCTATGCCTATTGTGCAATCTTCCGCTCGAACCGTCACTCCCGCCCTGGTCCAGCCTGGCTCCTTCCTGACTCTGCATTACCGCATGGCCGATGCTGGCGGAACCAACATCACCAACATCATCAACACCTTTGATGGCAAGCCCGCCACTCTGAGTCTGGGTAATGGCCAGCTGTCACCGGCCATCGAGCAGCGGTTGCTGGGTCTGGCCGAAGGCACGCGCGCTACGTTTGAGCTGGCGGCAGGCGAGGCTTTTGGCGAGCGAAACCCGGAACTGGTGCAGTGGGTGGCGCGCAAGCTGCTCAATGAACTGGGCGACCCCGATGAACGCTACAGCGTCGGCGATGTGGTGCAGTTTCCTACCCCCGACGGCTTGGGACAGTACGCGGGCTCGGTCCGGCAGATCAAGGACGGCAGCGACGCTTCGGTGCAATTTGACTTCAACCATCCGCTGGCCGGGCAGCCAGTGGTGTTTGAAGTCCTGGTGATTGGTGTCTTATGACTATTAAGGCCCTCCCGCTTGTCGCTTCGCGTACTGCGCTGCCCCCCGAGGGGTCTGTCCCGCCTAAGGGCGACCTGTCGGCGGAACTGGCCCAGCTTCCACAAGAAATTGTTCTGGCCGAGCCCAGGGGCTTTTGCGCCGGGGTTGATCGGGCGATTGAAATCGTTGAGCGGGCGCTGACCAAGTTTGGCGCGCCGATTTATGTGCGCCATGAAATCGTTCACAACACCTATGTTGTCAACGACCTCAAAACCAAGGGCGCTATTTTCATTGAAGAGTTGTCCGACGTGCCGCCGGGCGCCACGCTGGTGTTCAGCGCCCATGGCGTGAGCCGGGCCGTGCAGGAAGAAGCCAGAGCGCGCGGGTTTCATATCTTTGATGCCACCTGTCCGCTGGTGACCAAGGTGCATGTGGAAGTGGCCAAGCTGCACAAGGAAGGCTACGAGTTCATCATGATAGGTCACAAGGGCCACCCGGAAGTCGAAGGAACCATGGGCCAGCTCGACAGCGGCATCCACCTGGTGGAAGACGTGGCGGACGTGGCGCGCATTGCGCCTGCGCAAACCGGACGGCTGGCGGTCGTCACGCAAACCACCCTGAGCGTGGACGATGCAGCCGAAATTAGCGCGGCCATCAAGGCGCGCTTTCCCCAGGTGCGCGAGCCCAAACAGCAGGATATCTGCTACGCCACGCAAAACCGGCAGGATGCCGTCAAGGTGCTTAGCCCGCAGGTTGATATTTTGATTGTGGTCGGCAGCCCGACGAGTTCCAACAGCAACCGCCTGCGCGAGCTGGCCGCCAAGCTGGGTACCGAGGCCTACATGGTCGATGATGCCAGCGAGTTGCAGGAAGCGTGGTTTGAGGGCAAGAGCCGGGTCGGTTTGACTGCGGGCGCCTCGGCGCCGGAGATTCTTGTCAAACAGGTGATTGACCGCATCAAGGCACTGGGCGCCGTTTCGATTCGCAAAATGGAGGGGGTTGAGGAAACCATCAAGTTTCCGTTGCCCAAGGGCCTGAAGCTGGATGCACAGGGCCATCAGCTCGAAGTCGAAGACAGCCAGCTTCATCAGTTGAGTTGACTGGTGAGAATGGGAATTAGCTATTAAATTGAGAGCTTAAAACGCAAGCTCAATAAACGAAAAAGCCATTTTATTCATCAAAGTTTGCTCTGAAGGCTGTCCGGGCAAGCGCTACGCATGCGTGATGATTTGGGGCGCCAACATTGACTCCGCCAGACTGGATTGAACTCCGCCGCCAGCGCTGCAACACAAAATACAATCCACCCCATGCTAGATATCAACCTGCTCCGTAAAGACCTGCCCTCAGCCATCGCCCGCCTGGAGACCCGCAAGAGTCCGCAAACCTTTCTCAATGTCGAGGCGTTTCAGGCGCTGGAAGCCGATCGCAAAGCCGTGCAAATCAGGACGGAAGAACTGCAAAGCCAGCGCAGCACGCTGTCCAGGCAGATCGGCCAGCTCAAGTCCAAAGGCGAAGACGCCAGCGCCGTGATGGCGCAGGTCAGTAACTCAAAGGCCGAGCTGGAAGCTTCAAGCGTCCGGCTCGACCAGATTCAGGCCGGGATGCAGGCGTTGCTGCTGGCCGTGCCCAACTTGCCGCATGACAGCGTGCCGCAAGGCATGGGCGAGGCCGGTAACGTTGAGGTGCGCAAATGGAGTCCGGTTGAAGGCCTGGGTGGCTCGCCTGCGGCATTGACGTTCGAAGTCAAGGACCATGTGGACGTGGGCCAGCCGCTGGGGCTGGACTTTGAGATGGGCACCAAGCTGACGGGCTCACGCTTTACCGTAATGAAAGGCCCGCTGGCCCGCCTGCACCGCGCGCTTGCGGCTTTTATGCTCGATGTGCAAACCGCAGAGCATGGCTACACCGAGTGCTACACGCCCTACATCGTTAACGGCGATTCCTTGCGTGGCACCGGCCAGTTGCCCAAGTTTGAAGAAGACCTGTTTGCGGTAAAAAAGGGTGGACAGGAAGGTTCCCAAGAGGCCGAAAGTACAGCGCTGTATCTGATTCCTACTGCTGAGGTGACGCTGACCAACTTTGTGCGTGATGAGGTCCTGGCCGAGGTGCAACTGCCTTTGAAATTGACTGCTCACACCCCGTGCTTTCGCTCGGAAGCCGGCAGCTATGGGCGTGACACGCGCGGCATGATCCGTCAGCACCAGTTCGACAAGGTGGAAATGGTGCAGATTGTTCATCCCGAAAAAAGCAACGAAGCGCTGGAAGTCATGACGGGGCATGCCGAAGTGATTCTGCAAAAGCTCGGCTTGCCGTACCGCGTCATGCTGCTATGCACCGGCGACATGGGCTTTGGCGCCAGCAAGACCTACGACCTGGAAGTGTGGCTGCCGGCGCAGAACACTTACCGCGAAATCAGCTCGGTGTCCAACTGCGAAGCCTTCCAGGCGCGCCGGCTGCAGGCCAGGTTCAAAAATGCGCAGGGCAAAAACGAGTTTGTGCATACCCTGAACGGCTCGGGGCTGGCAGTGGGGCGCACGCTGGTGGCCGTGCTGGAAAATTACCAGCGCGCCGACGGCCGTGTTGATATTCCGGCTGTGCTGCAGCCCTACATGGGCGGTATGACGACTCTTTCGGCATAAAAGCCCCATCAACAGGCCTGCCAGCCTGCTAGAATCGATGCTCGACACAGGAGAGGTGGCAGAGTGGCCGAATGTACCTGACTCGAAATCAGGCGTACCGCAAGGTACCGTGGGTTCGAATCCCACCCTCTCCGCCAGTAGCGCTCTTAGGAGCTTCCAAAACCCCCCAGACGCTCTAAGCCTGGCCATTAGCTTAAAGTGTTGATGGTTTTGACCTGAATCATCAGAATGCCCTCTGAACCGCAATGGTTTCGAGGGCATTTTCTTGTCAAAGATTTCTCCGGCAGGTTGCCGCTTCCCAGAGCCGTCATCGGGGGTGCAGGTCAACTTCTGCAAAAACATCAAATGCGAGGTTTTTGGAGTCCCGGAAACCCTCAACAGGGTTCGTCGCCCCAAAGGAACAAGTTCTGAAGCTGGCGACTATATAAAAAGCTAAGAAGCGGGGATTCCCGGGGCAACATGCGCATGGTGTGCGGGCTATGCGGGAGTCAGAACCCTCTGCGCAGTAATGAAGCCATAGCCCAAGAACTGGGCAGCTTGTCCGCACACATCTTTGAGGTCTCTGCGCCGTGCTGCGCAAAAAACTGAAGGAAGCCGGGATGTTAGTTCAATCAACACCGCAGTGCGCTGAGCCTGACCCGGAGATCGGGGCGATTTTAAAAAGCGAAGCGTGTGAGCCCCCGGCATTCGGGTCAGGCTCGCCGCACGGGTTCCGTCACGCAGTCAAAGTCACATGGGTGTTGCCTCACAGTTTTGCACCCTTACCTCCCCGCTTAAAATCAGCCCCATGACTACCTCCACACTCGACGGCGTGTCCGAAAATTTAAGCAACGTCACCGTTGCGACCCAAGCCAATGTCTACTTTGACGGCAAATGCATCAGCCATGGCGTGACATTTGCCGATGGCAGCAAAAAATCCGTTGGCGTAATCTTGCCATCCACCCTCACCTTCAACACCGGAGTGCCCGAGATTATGGAATGCACCGGCGGGGCATGCGAGTACAAACTGGCGGGCAGTGAGTTCTGGATTCAATCCCTGCCCGGTGAAAAATTCAGCATTCCCGGCAACTCGACATTCGAAATTAAAGTCGCCGAGAGCTACCACTACATCTGCCATTTCGGCTGAATGACGAAATGATTTCGTTGCTGCACAACGTTGATGACGCGCCTTTGGCCCATGATGAATTCAGATCATGGCGCGCAAGCGAAGTCATTGACGCCGCCACAGGCGGTAACGTCATTTCGTCATAGAACTCACCCAATATTTTCATGGCCACCATCCTCCAACATCTCCCCGTCAACCAAAAAGTCGGCATCGCTTTCTCTGGCGGCCTGGACACCAGCGCTGCATTGCACTGGATGAAGCTCAAGGGCGCAATCCCCTACGCCTACACCGCCAACCTGGGCCAGCCGGACGAACCTGATTACGACGAGATTCCGCGCAAGGCGATGGAGTATGGGGCCGAGAAAGCGCGCCTGATTGACTGCCGCAGCCAGCTCGCTTCTGAGGGCATTGCGGCGCTGCAAGCTGGGGCCTTTCACATCTCCACCGCCGGTGTGACCTACTTCAACACCACGCCGCTCGGGCGCGCCGTCACCGGCACCATGCTGGTGGCCGCGATGAAGGAAGACGACGTCAACATCTGG
>JAYWDL010000004.1:0-2795 GCA_043779865.1 Polaromonas sp. | reverse complement strand
GGCAGCCGGTCGCAGACGCTCGTGACCAACCCCAACTACGGCGTCGGCACGACCGAATACATGCGCTCGCGCGGCGGCTACGGCGTGACGCTCGAATGCGGCCAGCATGATGACCCGCTGGCGGTTGGCGTCGCCCGGCACGCGATTTTGCAGACGCTGGCCCTGCTGGGCCTGGCCGCGCTGCCGCTGGCGCCCGAGCCGCCCACGTGCGAAATTCTTCGTCTGGTCGATGTCACTGACCGCGACCACGCAGGCGACAGCTTCAGCCGCGAATGGTGCAGTTTTGATGCGGTGAAAGGCGGCGACGTGATCGGCACGCGGAGCGACGGCGAAGCTATCAAGGCGGCGACCGATGGCTTCATCGTGTTCCCGAATCCACGCGCTGAAGTGGGCCAGGAATGGTTTTATTTTGCGCAGAAGCGGCAGTGAGTAAGTAAATCGTGCGCGAGCAGCTACTAAAGTCATAGCACTCAGCGCAACTGCAGCATCGACACCGATAGGACCCGACAGTCGGCACGTGCAGGAAAGGGTGCAACCGAACTCCCGTTTCAGCCATTTACGCAGCCGAACTCATACGGTAAAATACCGTATGTATTATTGGAGCCATTCATGACCGTCACCGCACGTTTTGATCTGAAGCTTGATGCCGATGACAAAGATATTCTCGCTCGCGCAGCCAGCCTGATGGGTACCACCATGGCCGGGTTTGTGCGCAGTGCAGCGAAAGAAAAGGCGCAGACCTTGTTAGAGCAGGAGTCACGTGTGACCCTTTCGAAGCGGGATTTTCTGGCTTTCAGCGCCGCGATCAACGGCGCGTTTGCGCCTAACCCCGCACTGCGGGGAGCGCTGAAGGCTGCGTCAAAGGTCAAGCGTGCTTGAAGAGCACGCATTGGATGGCAAGCTTCACGATAGAGCCAACTTCCAGTGTGGTGAGCCTGCACTTGACGAGTATTTGCGCAAATATGCAGTGCGACAAACTGCCAAAGGCCTCAGCTCAATATTCGTACTGATTGATGACACTCGTCCAAGAAAAATTTTAGGTTTCTACACCTTGAGCGCAGCGCAAATTGGCACAGCGCAACTCAGTGAAACCGAGAAAAAAAAGTTGCCGCGCTATCCCGTACCGTGCTTTCGCATGGGCCGCCTGGCGCGGAGTATCGACCACCGTGGAGGTGGAATAGGCGCGGTGCTGATCGGCCTTGCTGTTGATCGATGCCTGAAGGCCCGCGTTCATGTGGGCGCCTATGCGCTGCTTGTCGATGCGAAAAGCGAACAGGCCTGCGCGTTCTACCAACACTATGGCTTCAATGTCTGCGTGGACTCTCCGGCGTCTTTGTATCTTCCGCTGGGTTGAGCGTTGCGGCGCGTTGAATCTGACTAGATCAGCAGGCAACGAGCTAGCCGTTGCCGACCTTCGGGCCGGCGTAATCGTCAGGTAAACAGCAGCTGCAAGCAAGCTGGAAACTTTGACTTCAGAAGTGACTAAGCCCTGTAGCCCAGGTAATGCTTGCGCAAGTAGCTATTCAAGTCATAGCACTTAGCGGATCTGCAGCATCGGCGCCGACATGAAGCGGCTGTCGAAAATGTCGAGGTTCGTCGGCGCCGACACGTTTTTGACGGCGCGGCCCGTCAGGGCGAAGCTCGGATGTTGCTTGTCAATAAAGTGCGGGAGACTGCGCAGTAGAGTCGGAGATCACGGGTTATCTTGGCTGGCCGTTATCGGGCTTGTGCGAGAGTATGGAACGCGGACGGGAGCGGGTATTGGCAACCGGCAGCTTTCCGGCTACGCCATTCAGTTCTGGTCAGCAGTCATTTTCAATCCGCTAATTCTTTACCAGAGCCGCCAAGCTCTGCAGGCATGTCTGCGTACTTTGGCAGGCCATCAGCTATCGAAAGAACTTTTTCTCCATAGTGAACATGCAGTCCTGGCTGGAACTCCAGGTCTGGAAGCATGGCCGAATAAACGTCGATGAGCCCCATTTCAGGGTGATCGGTCATCAGGTGACCCCCGCATTTCGTGCAGAACTTTCGGTGACTCCGAGCCGTTTTATGGAACTCTCCGACATGTTCGGCACCCTGTGTGATCTTGACGGCGCCCGGGCGCCAGAGGGTAAAACCATTGACCGGGGATGCCGACCACGATCTGCAGGACTGGCAGTGGCAGTAACCCATTCCCTCGGGTGTCCCCACCACAGAGAACTTGACCGCACCGCAGAAGCACTGGCCTGTGAATGTATTCGTAGACATGGCTATTTCCTTTTTGTTGGTTGCCCTAATTCGTGAAATCGACGGGTCGCATCGCGGTGCGATTCACGTGCAGTTTGAAGACATCGGGTCGGGCGTAATGCCCGCTCACATCGAACTTCCGGCGTGACGCCTGAACAGCGGCGATGTCCAGCTCTGCAATGAGAAGCCCTTTTTCCTGGTGCATGGGGCCGGCCACGATGCCGCCAAATGGCTTGTAGACCACCGCATCGCCAGGGTTCACCCATTCGTCCTTGTTCGGGAAAAGCTCATCCCGATGGGGAACGTCGTCCGGGATGTCAGAGGCTTGCAGCGACGTTGCACATCCGATGACCCAGCAGCCACCTTCGCGCGCGATGTGCTGCAGGGTTGCCTGCCACGTGGCACCGCTGTCCCAGGTCGGGGCCACATAGATTTCGATGTTTTGGGCATACAGCGCGTAGCGCGCCAAGGGCATGTAGTTTTCCCAGCAAATCAGCGTACCGATCCTGCCCACCGCGGTGTCAACGACGTTCAGGCCGGAGCCGTCGCCAAAACCCCAGACCATCCTC
>JAYWDL010000003.1:0-2799 GCA_043779865.1 Polaromonas sp. | reverse complement strand
ATTCCATCCGCAGGTACAGGTCCAGTTGCAGCTATCGGTTGATCCGCCGCCACTGACTGAAGAAGCCTTCGACGTGTGCGTTCGCTTCGGCGAGCCGCCCGATGCGCGCGTAGTGGCCAGACACCTGGCACCCAACCGGCGCCTGCTTTGCGCTGCGCCGTCCTACCTGGCAAGACACGGTACGCCCCAGGCGCCGCATGACCTTGCGCGCCACGAATGCATCGGAATTCGTCAGGGAGATGAAGCCTACGGCACCTGGCGCCTGTCCCTGGGCAAGCGCATGGAAACCATCAAGGTGCGCGGCAATCTGAGCACCAACGATGGGGAGATTGCCGTGAACTGGGCGCTGGCCGGACACGGCATCGTGATGCGCGCTGAATGGGATATTGCCCGCTACCTGCGCAGTGGCAGGCTCAAGCAGGTGCTGGAAAACTACCGTACCCCCTCGGCCGATATCCATGCGGTGTATCCGCAGCGCCATCAGGTCTCGGCCCGCGTGCGTGCCTTCGTCGATTTTCTGGCGATGCATTTTGAAAAGTCATCGATACGCGCTGAAGGCATGGTGGCAGACTGGTAGCGGCCCAGGCCGTGCATTGTCACGCTCCGACCATCACAGAATTTTTACAATTTATAGTCAAATCATGCTCCAGCGTAATCAGGACGTACATAAGCAGCTATTGAATAAATAGCAACCAATTTTTCAGTCAGCTCAGGTTGCTGTATGCAATGTTCAGTTTCCGGCAGGCACTCAAGGTCCGTCAAGGGTTTGCAGGAGTTGCGCCGCCACCGCCACGGCAATCACTTCCGGCTCTTTGCCGGTAATGCCGGCAATGCCAATTGGGCAGGTGACGTGCGCCAGTTCAGCCGGCGTGAATCCCCGAGTTTCCAGCCGGCGCCTGAACGTCGCCCATTTGGTTTTGCTGCCAATCAAGCCGATATAAGGCAGGTCAGCTTTCTCGCGCTGGCGCTTCAGGCAGGCCGTCACCACATCCAGGTCTTCGGCATGGCTGAAACTCATGATGAGCACGCGCGACTGCGGCGCAAGGCTGGCAACAGCCGCCTGGACCGGCTCGGAGTGCTCGCACACGACGCGAGGAGGAACACTATCGGGAAACACCCCGTCGCGGCTGTCAATCCAGCTGATCTGAAATGGCAAGGGCGCCAGCACCTGCGCCAGCGCATGCCCGACGTGTCCGCCACCGAACAGCGCCACGGGCGTCAGCCCGGTGCTCAGCCGTAGCACCAGTGCGGGCACATCGCCGGCACTGACCCCCTCAAAGCACAGATGCACCACGCCGCCGCAGCACTGACCCAGTGAGGGTCCCAGCACAAAACGCTCCAGGACTTCCAACGCTTCCAGCCGGCCGCCTTCGCCCGCCGTTTGCAAGCGTGCGCGCGCCTTGGCAATGGCTTGATATTCCAGATGACCACCCCCGATGGTGCCCGTCACGGTGTCAGAAAAAACAGCCATCCAGGTGCCTGCCTCGCGAGGAACCGAACCCTGCGTTGACGCCACCCGAACCAGTATTGCCGGCTGATGGACCAGTTGGGCGAGGAAGCTTGCGGTGTGGCGGCTGGCGTAGCTGGAAACCATAGGAAATGTGTTGAAAGGGTAAAAGGCGCAATATTAGGCAAAATAGAAACGGCGATACGCACTCACTGATTCGGGACTCGTTCCACCTTGGCATCAAGTACGCATTCAGATGATGCAACCGCCCCAACATCCTGGCCCCAGCCCATTACCATGAGACACGACATGTCTGATTTCCCCCTTCGCCGCTTCTGGCTGTTACGACTGCTTTCTGCCGCCGCCGCTGCAGTGGTTAGCGCCTGCAAATTTGCGCCCGAGGCGACCCCAGCCCAGCCCATCGAGCCCTCTGGGGTTATAGGGCCGATTGCAGGTTCCAAAGGTTCCGCACGAAGTTCCTCGGCGACGTCCGCGCGCGCTTATCGTGAAGATGGCGCTACGCACCTCTATGGACTCAATGCCGAACGGATTTACAAAGGCAAGATGCCGCCTCTGCTGTATGCCATAGGCGTGCTGAATGTGGAAATAGACCGGGTCGGCCGCGTCAGGCGCCTGGACTGGATACGAGCCCCCCGTCACGCACCCGAAGTGATGGCGGAAATAGAGCGCACCATCCGGCAGGCTTCGCCGTTTCCTGCGCCCGCACGGCTGGGCAAGGTGGTGTACACCGACACCTGGCTATGGCACAAAAGCGGCAAATTCCAGCTGGATACGCTGACTGAAGGCCAGAACTAGAAAATAAGCGCTGCCCTTGTCGCTTCGCGTACCGCGCAAAAAGGGGGGCGAGCGCCAGCCCGGTTGTCCACTCCAAAAGTGGCATTCATGACTTCACCGAGCTTAAGCCTGGCTGATCCGCTTCAGCGCAAGGCCGGGAGTAATTACATTTTCAATCCATCGCTTTTACGGTACGCTTTAATATGGCCGTGTTCAAAAATTATTCCAGAGGAGACGCCATGTCCAGCCCCCTTTCCCCTGCCGAAGTGGCAATTCGCGACGCCGCTCGCGACTACCACCGGCTGCCCACGCGCGGCAAGATTTCCGTCAATCCGACCAAGCCGCTGTCGAACCAGCGCGACCTGTCGCTCGCGTACTCGCCCGGCGTCGCCTACCCGTGCCTCGATATTCAGGCCGACCCCTTGATGGCCGCCGAGTACACCTCGCGCGGCAACCTTGTCGGTGTGATCACCAACGGCACGGCGGTGCTGGGGCTGGGCGACATCGGCCCGCTGGCGGCCAAGCCGGTGATGGAAGGCAAGGGCTGCCTGTTCAAG
>JAYWDL010000002.1:0-2809 GCA_043779865.1 Polaromonas sp. | reverse complement strand
GTCAAAAACTTCACGGGGACGATTCTGCGTGGTGACAAAATTGGCCTGCTCGGCCCCAACGGCGCCGGTAAAACCACGCTGTTAAAGCTGATTTTGGGTGATTTACAGCCCGACAGCGGCAAAATCAAACAAGGCACCAAGCTGGACGTGGCGTATTTTGACCAGATGCGGAACAACCTGGACCTGGACGCCACGCTGGAAGACTTCATCAGCCCCGGCAGCGAGTGGATCGAGATTGGGAATCAGCGTAAACACGTCAAAAGCTACCTGAGCGACTTTTTGTTCAGCCCCGAACGGGCGCGATCCCCCGTGCGAAGCCTCAGCGGTGGTGAACGTAACCGTTTATTACTCGCCCGACTCTACGCCCGCCCCGCCAACGTGCTGGTGCTGGACGAGCCGACCAACGACCTGGATATCGACACCCTGGAACTGCTGGAAGACCTGCTGCAAAACTTTGAAGGCACTGTGTTTTTAGTCAGCCATGACCGCACGTTTTTGGACAATGTGGTCACCAGCACCATCGCCTACGAGGGCGACGGCGCGTGGCGCGAGTACGAAGGCGGCGTGCAGGACTGGCTGACGCAGTCGGCGCGGGCCAAGGAGATTGCGGCGGCGGCTGCACGGGCGGCCCAGGCGGCGCCAGGCGCTCAAAACGCCAAGTCTGAGAGAGAAAAAGGCACTTTTCCCTCGTCAAATATCCATAGTTTGCTATCAAAAAGGAAGCTAAACTTCAAGGAACAGCGTGAACGCGATGCCTTGCCCGCCACCCTGGCCGCGCTGGAAGCCGAACAGACACAGATTCGCCAGCAGCTCAACGACCCCGGCCTCTACACCCGTGACCCGCAGGAGGCCGCCAGCCTGCATGCGCGTGATGCGGCGATAGACGACGAGATGCTGGCGATACTGGAGCGGCAGGAGTCACTGTCAAGCTAGCCGCCGCCCGACTTGCCTAGTGCAGGCGCGGCTTGTCGACCCAGTCGGTCAGCCATTGCGGCATGAGCCGGTGCTCGCCATCGTGTGAAACATCGACGTGACGGCGGTCTTCATGCGGAACGTACTGCATTTCATGCAACAGCCGCATCACGCGCGCGTGGTTGGACTGCTTCATGAAGCCTTCGGCGAAATACAAATGCTGGCCATTTTTGGTCATCGCGTACCCCTTGAATGTTGTGATGTCAACAACGACCATCCTAGTATCAGCGCCAACACGAATCAAAGTAAAAATACCGCAAACGGGTGATATTTCAGGCCGATGCAGTACCAATTTGAAATGAGATGTAACTTGGGGCCGCCCCCGATACCCTTTACAGCATGTCAGACCAACAAGGCATTCACCCGCTTGACATAAGCCGCAGGGTCGGCCGGCATGCCGCCTTCGGCCAGCAGCGCCTGGTCAAACAGGATGTGGGCCAGGTCATTGAAATGCACTGAGCCGTCGAGCTTTTTGACCAGGGCGTGTTCGGCGTTGACTTCCAGCACAGGTTTGACTTCGGGCGCGGTCTGGCCAGCCTGCTTGAGCATGCGCGCCAATTGGGTGCTCATGCCGTGGTCCTGCACCACCAGGCAAGCAGGGCTGTCTACCAGGCGCGTGGTCACACGCACGTCTTCGGCCTTGTCCTTGAGCGCTTCTTTCAGTTTGGCCAGCAGGGGTTTGAAGGTTTCAGCGGCTTCCTCGGCAGCCTTTTTCTCAGCTTCGTCTTGCAGCTTGCCCAGGTCCACAGCGCCTTTGGCCACCGATTGCAGGGGTGTGCCATCAAACTCGTGCACGTAGTTCAGCGCCCATTCGTCCACGCGGTCGGTCATCAGCAACACTTCGATGCCTTTTTTCTTGAACACCTCAAGCTGCGGGCTGTTTTTGGCGGCAGCCGCTGTGTCGGCGGTGATGTAGTAAATGGACTCCTGGCCGTCTTTCATGCGGGCTTTGTAGTCGGCAAAACTGACGCTCACGGTGTCGGTCGTGCTGGATGCAAATCTCAGCAGTTTCGCCAGGCGGTCCTTGTTGGCGAAGTCTTCGCCCAGGCCTTCTTTGAGGACGGCACCGAACTCGGCGTAGAACTTGCTGTATTTGCCTTCTGCGGCTTTGGCTTCGGCCTTGTCTTCTTCGCTCACGACATCGGTAATGACATTGCCGTCAGCGTCTTTGGCGTCGACTGCCTCAGGCACCTTGTCATGCTTGGCCAAATCTTCCAGCATGCCCAGCACGCGCTTGGTGCAACCTTCGCGGATGGCTTTCACGTCGCGGCTTTCCTGCAACAGCTCGCGGCTCACGTTCAGCGGCAAGTCGGCCGAATCCACCACGCCTTTGACAAAGCGCAAATAGCTGGGCAGCAGGGCCTCGGCGTCGTCCATGATGAACACGCGCTTCACGTACAGCTTGATGCCGGCAGACTTTTCGCGGTTGTACAAGTCCATCGGCGCTTTGCCGGGGATGTAGAGCAACTGCGTGTACTCGGTGCTGCCCTCCACGCGGTTGTGGGTATGCGCCAGCGGGGCTTCATAGTCGTGGCTGATGGCTTTGTAGAACTCGTCGTACTGCTCGGGCGTGATGTCTTTTTTGGGCCGCGTCCAGATCGCGCTGGCCTTGTTGACGGTTTCCCACTCGCCCGTGGCCACCATGGCGCCAGGTTGGCGGCCGCCTTTCTCATCACTCGGGTTGATCAGCTCGCCGTCTTTCCACTCTTCTTTTTCCATCAAGATCGGCAGGCTGATGTGGTCTGAGTACTTGTTGATGATGCCCTTGACCTTCCAGGCGCTGGCATAGTCCTGCGCATCGTCCCGCAGGTGCAGGGTCACGCTGGTGCCGCGCTTC
>JAYWDL010000001.1:0-2825 GCA_043779865.1 Polaromonas sp. | reverse complement strand
GCCGTAAAAACTTGGCGAGCCGGGCGTCGTGTACCACGGCGCTCATGTTTTATGGCCTTCGTTTTTCGCAAGCTGGGCCAGCATCACCTTGGAAAGGGCAAGCACGACGAAAGTGATGAAAAACAGCACCAGTCCCAGATAAATCAAAGCGGCCTGATGGAGCCCTTCGCCAGCTTCCGGAAACTCATTGGCCAGCGCAGAAGTGATGCTGTTGGCCGCCTGGAAAAGGCTGAGCGAATTGAGTTGGTTGAAATTGCCGATGACAAACGTCACCGCCATGGTTTCCCCCAGCGCGCGCCCCAGTCCGAGCATGATGCCGCCGACCACGCCGGCGCGTGTGAATGGCAGAACAACGCGGGATACAACCTCCCAGGTCGTCGACCCCAACGCATAGGCAGACTCCTTGAGCATCACTGGCGTCACCTCGAATACATCCCGCATCACAGAGGCGATGAACGGAATAATCATGATCGCCAGAATGATACCGGCCGAAAGGATTCCGATGCCGACGGGCGGACCGGAAAAAAGTGCTCCTACATACGGCACATCTGAAAAAATATTCTGCAGCGGCTGCTGAACATACGTTGCAAGAATTGGCCCAAAAACGAGCAGGCCCCACATTCCGTACACGATGGATGGAACCGCAGCCAGCAACTCAATGGCAGTGCCAAGCGGCCGTTTCAACCACGCCGGTGAAAGCTCGGTCAAAAACAGCGCAATGCCGAAACTGACGGGTACTGCGATCAACAACGCAATGAACGAGGTCGCCAGCGTGCCATAGATCATGACCAGCCCACCGTACTCGTCTTTCACCGGATCCCAGACGCTGCTAGTCAAGAAACCCAGACCGTACTTGCTGATAGCTGGCCACGCACCGACAACCAGAGACGCAAGAATGCTTATCAGCAAACCGAGCGTGATCAGGGCGGCGCCAGTTGCCACCCACCCAAAGATTCGATCTGGCAGGGAACTCCTGCGGGCACGGCCTTGGGGTGGGGGGGGTGTCATGTCTCTCAATCTCGCTGAAGAAGAGCGATCAAGTGTCGCCCGGCTAGCGGGAAGTGTAGAGGACACGGCGAACCCTTTCTTCTTGTATTACAGGCAACTGGCAGGATGCGCGTCGACAGGCGCTTTACTTCAATGCAATCGATTTGCCTGAAATGTCCTTGATCTCGGTCCACGCCTTCTCGATCACGGTCTTGACGTTCGCCGGCATCGGCACGTAATCCAGCTCTTCTGCCGTTTTGTCGCCGTTCTTGTAGGCCCACTCAAAAAACTTGAGGGATTCAGCTGCTTGGGCTGGCTTGTCCTGCGATTTGTGCATGAGAATGAAGGTTGCACCTGTGATGGGCCACGAATCCTTGCCCGGCTGCTCGGTCAGAATTTGATAAAAGCTCTTCGACCACTGCGCGCCTGCAGCTGCCGCCTTGAACGTGGCGTCATCGGGTGCCACAAAATTGCCAGCCGAGTTTTTCAATTGGGCAAAAGCCATTTTGTTCTGCTTGACATAGGCGTACTCGACATAGCCGATGGAGTTGGGAAGACGACCAACAAATGCCGCAACACCTTCGTTACCCTTGCCACCGGCGCCGGTTGGCCAGTTCACAGCCGTACCCTCGCCCACTTTCGATTTCCACTCGGGGCTGAGCTTGCTGAGGTAGTTGGTGAAAATAAAGGTGGTACCGGAACCATCGGCGCGTCGAACCGGCGAGATGGCTGCGTCGGGCAGCACCAGCGAAGGATTCAAGGCCTTGATGGCCGGGTCTGTCCACTTGGTGATCTTGCCAAGGTAAATGTCACTGAGAACCTGACCCGTCAGCTTGAGTTGCCCTGGCTGAATGCCCTGGATGTTCACCACCGGAACGACGCCACCGATCACTGTAGGAAACTGCATCAAACCCTTTTTCAAGAGATCTTCGTCCGTCAGCGGCATATCTGATGCACCGAAATCGACCGTCTTGGCATCGATCTGTTTGATGCCGGCGCCCGAACCCACCGATTGATAGTTGACCTTTACGCTGGTGGCCTTGTTGTAGTCAGCAGCCCATTTGGAATAAAGCGGCGCGGGGAAGCTGGCACCGGCGCCGGTGACCCCTTGAGCCGAAGACAGGGTGGCAAAAGACATAACAGCGATGCCCATCGTTGCGGTTATTGAAGCTTTGAAACTCAATTTCATGAAGACACCTCGTAGGTTGGTAGGACACCGTGCTGACTGTAGAAATGTTATGTGACAACAGCGTGACAACGGCCCCTGTGACTGCCATTTGCCGCGATTGCTGTTGAAGCTTGCGATTCGGTTGAGTGTTCGTCATGAATCTGTCATCGCGCGTGCCTAAGCTCAAAGCCATCTCTCAGCACCTTCCAGCAATCCTGGCCATGCTCACCACCGTCCTGTCCCACCCCAATTCGCGGTTGCCGCGTTTCATTAGACCGGCTATTGGAAAGCCGCAGATCATTCCGCGACCAACGGTGTAGTGCACGCCGGGCGTTCAGACCTTTCTCCAGGCACATTTCAGGCCGGCGCGCTTACCAAATATGCCGCAGGCACTACAACTTTGATAGCCATTTACCGGGCCACTGACACATCACTGCGTCGAAACCACACCATGTTTACAGTAAAACCAGAATTTACCCGTCGCCGACTGCTACAGAGCGCCGGCTCTCTAACAGCTGCCGCAACTGCAGCTGCTTGGGCTCAGCCGGGAAAGCCAGCGGCGGCATCGCGTGGCCTCGTGATTGCGCAGGTTGTTGATTTCTCGCAGGCGCAGCAGGATGTATCGAAGGATTTTCTGATCGGTTCGCGTGCCGCGTGGCAGGACGTCAAC